>JAKDKI010000037.1 GCA_030453435.1 Kocuria sp. | reverse complement strand
GCTGGGCCGCTTGCCACCGAGCGTGCGCCCGGTCCGCCTCCGACTGTGCCGAGTCCCGCATGGAACGCGCGCTGTTGAGCATCTCCTCCGTGACTTCCTGGCCCTGCTCCTGATCTGCGGGATCCGGGTGAACCGTGGATCCGCACACGGGACACGGTTCATCGCGGTGCAGCGCTGAAGCGAGGGTTGCCGCAGCAGAGGCAAAACGCTGAGTTTCCAGGTCCTCCACGTGCTGGGCCGCCGCGCGTCGTTTCTCCTCCGCGACGCGATACCGCTCGCCGTCGCCATCTCGCTGGCGTGCCAGCTCTTGATATTCTTCCGATGCCTTGAGTGCCTGCTGAGCCCGATCGTGACGATCCCTGATCATTCCCGCGTCACGGGTGGCGTCCCGAAGCTCCATGACGACCCGCTCCGTGACCGCATGCTTCTCGACGGCACCGTCCAGTTCCTGGGCCAATTCACGCTGTCGCGAACCGCGTTGCGAGATGGCCTGGTCAACCTCGGTGAGATCGCGTTGCGCGGCGCTTACCGATGCATCAACGTCCATGGCCTGCTCGGCAGCCTGTCGAGCGCTGATGGCCGTGTCCCGTACTGCGGCCAGATCCTGGTTGCCCTCCAGCCATTCATCCAGCACGGTGGCCGAAGAGCCGAGGCTACCTCGGAATCGTTCCAGGTCGGGCGAGGCTTCAGAGAACACATCTCGCGCGGCCGCCATCGAGACCCGGGCCTCATTCGACGCCGCTGTGGCAGTCTCGACCGCTGCAACGAATCCGGACATCTTTTGCGCCGACCGGTGCCGCTCCAATGCGGTTTCTCGCGAGGTCACGGTCTCCTGTTCTGAGTGGAGTTCCTCCAGATCAGCGCTCAAGCGGTCGTGGCGTTCGATGTTCTCAAGCCGCTGAGCCAATTCCCGCGCTCGTTCAGCGGCTCGTGTCTGTTGGCGGGAAACGGTGTCTCGTGCTGACCGCAGTTCGCGCGTGGCCGTGCTGAGTTGATCGCAAAGTTGGGCAACGGTGATTGGTTCGCGCGTCTCAGGGGTAGTCTCCGACGTGGTTTCTTGAGTCGCAGTTTCCCGAGAATCAACCGCTCCTGCGGATTCCTCACCCGGTTCACCTCCGAGGTCATCGGAGTGGGCGGAGCGCGCGTTCGGACGAGCCACCGTTCCGGACGGTAGCTGCTCGAGCAGTTCCCTGAATTGCGCGTCCAGCTGCGACACCCGTTGACGGTCGCGCTGCTCTTCGAGAAATAGGGCGTCCAGTTCAGCTTGGCTGCTCGTCGCGAGAGCCTTGAGTTCTTGTTGGATCCGGGGATAAATATCCGTTCCGAACAAGGTCTCGAGCAACTTTTCGCGGTCCTTGGAACCGGCCCGCAAGAACTCTGCGAATCGCCCTTGCGGCAGCATCATGACCTGGGTGAACTGCTCCCTGTTCAACCCGATCACGTGCTCAATGGTTTGACCCACTTCATCCGGTCGGTGGCTCCGTTCCCGCCACTGACCATCCACCCATTCACGCAACAACACCTTGGAATGTTGTTCGGACCAACCGGACGCCGCACGCTTGGAAGGTTTGCTCCAGGCTGGCGAGCGACTGATGTGCCAGCGCCGAGCACCCGATGTGAATTCCAGTTCGACCAGCGGCGCAGTATCCGGGTCTGCGTGATCACTGTGCCCCGGCTTTCGGCCGCCATTGGCCGTGGTCGTGGGCGCGGATGCGTAGAGGGCAAAACAAATCGCGTCCAGAACACTGGTTTTGCCGGCACCTGTCTCCCCGTTGAGAAGGAACACCCCGGCTTCATTGAGTTGGTCGACCTCCACGGCCTCGTGACCGGCGAAGGGACCGAACGCGGTGATCTCCAAGCGATGCAGTTTCATATGGGTGCCTCCCTATTCCGACCGGGAATCCAGCTGCGCCGCGCCCACTGCGATCTCGATATCCGCCCGTTCTTGCTCGGATACAGACCGCTGCCGAACGTGGTCGAAGAAGGAGGCGCACAGGGATTCCGGGGTCTCTGCGGTGCGCACGCGAGCGCTGTAGCTGAGCTGGGGTTGCGCGCGGCCGCCCTCCGGTTCCCAGCGAAGTTCCACGGTCTGCGGGAAACGAGTTCGAATCCGGTCCATGGCCGCCGCAGGTCGTTCAGGATCCGTGAGTACCACCTGGCACCAGGCGGTCTCGGCACCGGTGTGTTCGTCATCGCCAAGCAAGTCCTCCAAGGAACCCCGCAACTGGGCCAGGTGGAGCCCTGCGCTGTGATTGAGGGGCAGGATCTCCGGCGCCCCCGATCCCGCGAACTCCACTAGCCAGGCGCCCTTGGTTTGCCCGGTTTCCGAAAAGGAATAGGCCACGGGAGATCCGCTGTACCGCACGGCGCTCCGTATGGTCTGCCTCCGATGGATGTGGCCCAGGGCAGCATAGCTATGGGTGTCGAAAACATCCGCGCTGACGGTGCCCAAGCCCCCGGAATCAATAATGCGCTCTGAGTCCGTGGCCGCCGCGCCCGTCACGAAAGCGTGTGCCATGACCACACCTCGCGCGTCACCGCGCTGCGCGAGATCCTCCGCGGTCGATTGCGCCACGGTACCGAGAACGGCCTGGTGCGTGGCCGAGCAGCCCAACTGTGGTGCTACCGACCGAGGCTCCAGATAGGGGATGCCGTAAACCGCCACCGCGGCCCCCTCTGTGATGGACCGATCGGATGATCCCTGGAGGGCGGTGTCCGTGACCCGTACCCCGGAATCGCCCTCGCTGAAAAGAACGGGGCGGGATGCATGGTCAAGGCGGGTCCGCAAGAACACCCCGCCGTGGGCCATGATTTCCGCGCCGAACCCGAGCCGGGCCGCGGAATCATGGTTTCCACTGGTCATCACCACGTAGGCCCCCGCACGGCGAATCTTGGCCAACGTGGAGTTGAGCAGTTCCACGACTTCCGTACGCGGCTGTGCGCGGTCGTACACGTCACCGGAAATCAGAACCGCATCCACTCGATGCTCGGCCACCCAATCGACGATCTCGTCCATGGCCTTGGCCTGCACATCCAGAACGTCCACACCGTGAAAGGTGCGGCCCAGATGCCAATCGGACGTGTGTAGAAACCTCATGCTCGTCAATCTATCCGCCCCTGCTGACACGCATAGGACGCTCATCGCTCACATAGACTCGAGTCATGTCCGATTCCTCGCCCTCCCAGCTGCTCTCCCCCGATCACGGCATCTCGACAGCCGCGGAAACCTACAGAGGCACTGTGAGGGCGGTGTTTGGAAGTCTGGACGTCGCGACACTGGCCGGGGGCGCGGGGCCAGGTGAAGCGGTGCAGTTGGCCGCTCGCGCCGCAGATGCCCTCAATGAAGTGGCCGAGTGGGCCAATGACGGACTTTCAGCCGACCCAACGGCGTGCGCGTGGCTTTCCTATCTCCGCTGGGCAAGGGCTTCCGGCGCCCGCCCTCCGGCGAATTCGCCTGTGCCTCCCACACGAGAATTCGACGACGATTTCCCTGTGCTGTCCAGTCCGGCAACTCCCACCGGCGACAGCTTCACGGCCCTCGCGACCGGTGAGTTCGGTGAAGTGGCCCGTCCGATCGATCCCGCGACCAACGGGCCCGAGGTCCTCACCCGCAGCATCCCGTACGGGTTGATTCCGAATTTCGGGTGGAAAGCGCTCGTGCCGATCGTTGTTGATTCTGCAGCTATCACCCATGGCGATCCGGAAGCTCAGACGGCCGCGGCCGCCACCGCTCTGGCCGTACACGCAAGTGCGCGAGCACGGGAAACCGCCTCCTCATTCCAGGACGTCCTCGCTGCCGTGATCGACGTCAGCACCGGGATGACCCGCCCGGCACCTCAAACCCACGCGCTGCTGCGCATGGTCCCACAGGTCACGGACCCGGCAGCCCTGGCATCGGACGACGGCGCATTCTCTCGTGCCGTGGCAGACGGCACCACCGCGTCGTCGGCGCTGGCCCTCGGGCTCGCCTCGGTGCTGGTCGCGCAAGCGCAGAACGACGGCCCCGAGGACTCGCAAGGCCTCATGTCGCGTGCACTCAATCTGGTCAAGACTCATTCCGCTGACTCCGCGCCCGCACGATCCGTAGCCGCTGCGGTGATTGCCGCCCGCTGGGGAACATCGGCCCTCCCGTCCGGTGACACTGTTTTGCGTGGTGAACTCGAGACGTTGGCTCATCAGTGGCTCAAGCGCTGGTGCCCGTGACAGCTCAGTTCACGGGTCAGTCATGATCAGCGGGTCCTGCCTGCCTCCGGGTCCCACGCGGCCCTGCCTCGCAGAACTCCCGTGTGCGTGTCGAACGCTCAGAGGTTGGCGCTGAGAATCTTGGTGCCGTAGTGCGCGGCCAGCTCCTCCATGGATCCTGCCGCGCTGCGACGTGCAAGATCCATGACAATGCCGGCACACGCCTGTGCATCCGCCAACGCGTTGTGGTGATTCTCGAGTGAGACGCCCACGGCGTGGGACACGGCTGGCAACGAATACGAGCGCAGCTGGTAGGCCGCCCGGGACAACCGCAGGGTGCACGTATAGCGCCACGGACGAGCTGGTTCGCCGACCGCTTGATTGGCCGCCCGGATCACCCCGGTGTCAAAAATTGCGTTGTGCGCCACCAGGATCCCGTCCGGATCGTCAGCCTCGAGCCGATCGACCAGCCACCGCCAATACTGCCCGTAGGACGGCGCGTCGATCACATCCTGCGGGCGAATTCCGTGGATTCTGATGTTCCCCGGCTCGAAATGATCGTGGCCCGGCGGGGGCTTCAGGAGGGAGTATTGAGTGTCGGCCAGCTGGCCGTCCTCGATACGAACCACTCCCACCGCGCACGCGGAGGCGAAGCTACGGTTGGCTGTTTCGAAGTCTATTGCTGTGAAACTGACGGGCACGGTGACAGGCTACTGCTGGACTCAGACACGTTATGAGCGGACCGCGGGGTGCTGCCGCAAGCTGGCATCCGGTGCAGCGGCGGTTCAGGCGTGGACCGAAGCGTGAGCCTCGTACCAGTCGTCGGCTTTCTCGACCGCTTGGTTGATCTGAGCGATGTCGAGCTCGTGATGGATGGCGTAAGCCACCGCCTGGAGGGGGAAGATGCGGGAATGCAGCTGCGCCCGCTCGAAATCCTCCGGTGTGGTGGCGTGCCGGACACTGTCCCACCCGAACCACAGGCCCAAGGATGCCGTGTCATAGGCAGGATCGGAGAGACACGCGTGGTCCCAGTCGATGATGCCCACGAGACGATCGCCCTCCCACAGCATGTTGTTGCCCATGAGGTCACCGTGGACCAGCTTGGGTTCGACCGTTTCCAGCTCGACGAGGTCCTGTATCGCTTCCAATGCGCACGGGCGATTGGCCGGAATCAGTCGCGGAATGACCTGGTCGATGAGCACGTGGCGGCGGCGGTGACCGCCCCAGTGCTGCCCCGGTCGATCAAGCCAGGGCACCGCTTCCGAGACCTCCGCCGAGCGCAACTGGTCGAGCACGCTCGCCAATATAGTGGTGGACACGGGCCCCGGATCACGCGTCGTCCCGGGTAGCCACGTCATCCCCACGGCCGTGTAGCGCCCCACGTTGAGCACCGGAGTCAATGGTCTTGGAACCTCGAAATCAAAGTCCGGGAGCAAGGACAACGCGCGCACACGCCGCCTGACATTTTCACCGGACGTGGGGTTCTTGGCGATGCGAACACTCATCACGTGTCCCGCGTTCACCACGATATGCGCGGAACCACCCGCGTGGACTTCCCATTCGGAACGGTCCACGCTCACCCCCGCCTGCGCCAACACCGCGTCAACAGCGTCAGCGAACGGAAGATGCCCGCATGCGAATCTCATGATTCAGTCCCCCGAGCCCGGCCGCGGTGGATCATCCACGGTCGGATCGTCCTGTTCTCCCAATGCCGCCACGAGGTGCGGCAACACAGCCTTCATAGCCCGCGCACGGTGGCTGACCCGGTTCTTCTCGTCCGGGGTCAGCTGGGCGCAGCTCAAACCGTCATAACCATCCGGAGCGAAGATCGGGTCGTAACCGAACCCGTTCTCACCCACCGGTTCCCGCAGGATCACCCCGGGGAACTCTCCCGACACCACGTGTTCCGCCCCGCCGGGGGTCACCACGGCGGCAGCGCACACGAAACGCGCGTTGCGGTGTTTGTCGGGGACATCTCCCAGTTGTGCCAGGAGCAAGTTCACATTGGCCGCGTCATCACCGTGCTGGCCGGACCAGCGCGCGGAGAAGATTCCGGGCGCGCCTCCCATGACGTCCACGGCCAGCCCTGAATCATCCGCGAGCGCGATCAGTCCCGATTCGCGGGCTGCAGCGCGCGCCTTGAGCAGCGCGTTCTCGGCAAAGCTCACGCCGTCTTCGACGACGTCGCCCAGTCCCGCCGAGCGGGCATCGACGACGGCCTTAGCGGCGTCGAGACGGGGCACTGCCGCGGCGACCATGGCTTGGAGTTCGCGAACCTTGCCCTGGTTCTTGGAGGCCAGGACTATCCTGGCGGGCTCTGGATCAGTGTCCACGGCCCGCCTCCAGCGTTTCCTGCTGAATGGTGGCCAACTGAGCGCATCCCGCGACCGCAAGGTCCAGCAGGACGTCCAGCTCACTCCGGTTGAACGGCGCGCCCTCGGCGGTGCCCTGCACCTCGACGAAGTCGCCCGAACCGGTAACCACCACGTTCATGTCGGTCTCCGCGCGGACGTCCTCCACGTATGGCAGGTCCAACATGGCCACGCCGTCAATGATGCCCACGGAGACAGCGGACACGGTATCCACGAGGGGCTTGACGTTGGGCTTGATCACGCCGTTTGCGTGGGCCCATGAAATCGCTTCTGCCAGAGCGACGTACGCTCCGGTGATGGCCGCGGTGCGCGTACCGCCATCCGCCTGGAGCACATCGCAATCCAGGACCACGGTGTTCTCACCGAGAGCCTTGAGGTCGATGATGGACCGCAACGCGCGTCCGATCAGACGGGAAATCTCATGTGTGCGGCCGCCGATCTTGCCCTTCACGGACTCGCGGGCCGAACGTGTGGAGGTCGCGCGCGGCAACATGGCGTATTCGGCAGTGACCCAGCCACGCCCCTCGCCCTTGAGCCATCGCGGGACGCCTTCTGTCAGGGAGGCCGTGCACAGCACGCGGGTGCCGCCGAATTCAATGAGGGCCGAGCCCTCGGCCTGATCCGACCAACCGCGAGTAATGGTGATGGGGCGCAATTCGTCTACGGAACGACCGTCAGAACGCACAACACTCGACGAAGCCGAATCAGCAGCCGCCGTTTGAGGGGTGGATCGCTCTCCGACCAGTGTGGAATTTTCTTGTGACGGATCGGTAGGCGAAGTCATATCGCCAGCCTAGCCCGCTGTTGCGGGCCTTGCCAACGCACCCGAAATGGTGACATTGCTCGGAACCACCTTGTAGGTGTACCCCGGTTCCGCAATTCCGACCGGGCCGTTGAATGCTGCGGTTCCCTCTTGCCGAGCCTTGGTGGGGGAATTCCACACCGGCAAGTGAGTCAGCAACAGCTGATGGACGTTGGCCTGGGCCGCAGCCTGACCTGCTCGATAACCGGTCAGGTGGATCCCTCGCAGATGATCCTCACGACCCTCCTCGTACGCGGCCTCGCACAGGAAAAGATCCGCGTCACGCGCGGCTTCAACCAGGCCGTCGCAGGAATCAGTATCCCCGGAGTAGGTCAGCACAGATGGCCCCATCGGGCCGTCGAACTCTACGCGCAGGGCATAGGGCTCGGGACAGGGGTGCAATACCTCGAAGGGAGTCACGGTGAACGGCCCCACGGTGACCGGCTGGCGATCTTGCCACACGTTGAAAATGAATTCCGTGTCCATACTGTGGCCATCCGGCATCGCGTGCGAACGATTGAGGTAGCCGTGCAACTCGGAGGGCCCGTACAGCGGAATGCGCCCTGCGCCCCACCCCCGCGGATCCCACTTGACCGCCACGTGCAGGCCGGCAAGGTCCACGCAGTGATCCGGGTGCAGGTGAGAAACCATGACCGCGTCGATGTCTTCCAAGTGGAGCTGTCGCTGCAGCACGCCCAGCGAGCCATTGCCCATGTCCAGGATCACGCGCCACGTACGGCCCTCGTGGTCCTCACCGGTCAACAGGTAACACGACGCGGGAGAGTTGGGACCCGGGAAGCTGCCGGTGTTCCCAATGACGGTCAACATCATGACTGCGGGTGCCTTTCGTGGTTCCGACTCAGCGCTGAGCCGGGTGGATCATGGCCAGAGAACCCGTGGGGTACTGCTCGGCCACCGAGGATGTTTGACGAACGCGCAGGACCTCAGGTCCGAGGAACCTGCGGGCAAGGACTTCAAAGCTTTCGGGGTCACCCGTGGCCAGGAACTCGTGGTGCGGGGTGAGGCTGACGTCGCGCTCCAAGTTGTTGTCCATGAGAGCGCGGTAGACGTCACGCGCGGTCTCCTCCGCAGAGGACACCAGGTTCACGCTGTCCCCCATGACGTAGGAGATCACCGCGGTCAACAGCGGATAGTGGGTGCACCCCAGAACCAGGGTGTCCACACCCGCATCCTTGAGTGGTTCCAGGTAGCCCTGGGCCGCACGCAGCAGCTCAGGACCGGTGGTCACACCGCGTTCCACGTACTCGACGAATTCCGGACACGCCACGGAGGTGACGTCCAAGTGAGGTGCCGCGGCGAATGTGTCGTCGTAGGCGCGCGAGCCCACGGTCGCTTCCGTGCCGATGACACCAATTTTTCCATTGCGGGTGGTGGCTACCGCGCGCCGCACTGCCGGCTGAATCACTTCGACCACGGGAATGTTGTAGGCACGGGTGTACCGCTCGCGAGCGTCGCGCAGCACCGCTGCGGAAGCGGTATTGCAGGCAATCACCAAGAGCTTGACGCCGGAATCGACCAGGTCGTCCATGATGTCCATGGCCAGGGAACGCACTCGGGCAATGGGCAGCGGACCGTAGGGGCCGTGGGCGGTGTCACCCACGTACAGGATTTCCTCGTGCGGCAACTGGTCGATGATCGAACGAGCAACGGTCAGTCCGCCCACACCGGAGTCGAACACGCCAATGGGCGAGTTCGGGTTAGGGCCTGAAGTTTTCACGTGCTCATCCTGCATATCGAAAGACAGTAATGGTCCGCGCTGATTTTCCCTATCCGAGTTGCGGAGGAGCCGACACACTACAGGTGACACTTGTCGCCCACAGGTGCAATGCCGTGGCGAAAAACTGGGAAAATCAGCACAAAGTGCGCGTCCAAGGTACCGGACGCATCAGTACAAGTTGTCGAACAGTGCAACACATGGGAGACATCTCACAGTTCCGGCGGTGTCTCGATGACCGTCAGTCTGTAAACCTCAGAGAGTCTTGAGCAACGCATTCATGAGCGACTCTTGCAGCCACGACACAAAGTTGTAGACCACCGCCATGTAATCGTTGATGTCCTGGACTTCGCCGAAATCGACCTGCTCACCGATCCGCTCGGCGTCCTCAGTGGTCGTGATGTCCAGGCGTGATGCCAACACCAGCCGGATGTCGTTGAGCGATCGCGCGAAATCTTGCGCTTGCGCCACGGTCAGGGTTACGGGGTCGGACTCCAGCGCCAAGGACGATGCTTTGAGTGCCCCGATCTTTGCTTCGCGCAGCGACCGATCCGTGAGTCGCCGAAACTCCTCCGCTTGTTCGGGGTCCGACGACGCCGCGGGCAGCAAGCGTTTCAGCGCGGGGTCCGTGGGCTCACTGACTTCCTGGTCGATCCCCACCATGGCCGCCAGCGGATCCTCGTCTGGCCTGGCCTCAGGTTCGAGAGTTTCGGCCACGTCCGAGAACAGCTTCTGGAGCAGTTGCACTTCCGGTGCTTCGAATCGCCCGACGATACCTTTGCGAGTCTTCTTGAATCCGTGTGCCATCAGTTGTGATCCGCCCGCTCGTACGTTGCCCACAGCCCGTACCCGTGTAGGGCGCTGACGTGGGTCTCTGCTTCTTCGAGTGTTCCCGACGCGACGATGGACCGCCCGTTGTGATGAACCTCGAGCATGAGTTTGCGCGCCTTGGCGTCCGAATAACCGAAATAAGAGCGGAACACGTACACCACGTAACTCATCAGGTTGACGGGATCGTCCCACACGATCACGTTCCACGGAACGCTGAGCATCGTGTGGGTTTCAGGATCTTCGGTCAGAACCGGGGTCTCAGCGGGAGCCGCGCTCATGAGAACGGGCATGCATCGGGCATGCGCAGATAAGGGAGTGGAAATCATGATGTGCCCATCGTATCCGGCACCCGTGGATGTGCGCAGTGAGCCGATCCCATTAGGCTGGGGGCGTGAATGAGCGCAGCTACCCATGGGAACCCAGTCCAACCTCCCTCATGACGGACCACTACGAGCTCACCATGCTCCAAGCCGCGTTGCGAGCTGGCACGGCGTCGCGGCGCAGTGTGTTCGAGGTCTTCGCACGCCGCCTGCCCAACGGTCGCCGCTACGGCGTGTTCGCGGGTGTGGGTCGAGTACTGGAGGGACTCGAGAAGTTTCGCTTCGACGAGGACCAGTTGCGCTTCTTGCGGGATACCAACGTGGTGGATCAGAAGACCATCGAGTACCTGGAGAACTTCCGCTTCACGGGCCAAATCCGCGGTTACGCGGAGGGCGAGGTGTACTTCCCCCATTCGCCACTGCTCACCGTGGAATCTTCCTTCGCAGAGGCCTGCGTTCTCGAGACCTACATTCTGTCCGTGCTCAACTACGACTCCGCCGTGGCCTCCGCGGCGTCCCGCATGGTGGGCGCAGCAGGTGATCGCCCGTGCATCGAAATGGGATCCAGGCGAGCACACGATGAAGCCGCCGTGGCGGCCGCTCGCGCAGCGGTGATTTCGGGCTTCGCCTCGACCTCCAATTTGGAGGCCGGTTACCGGTACGGCGTGAAAACTGTGGGCACCGCAGCCCACTCCTTCACGTTGTTGCACGACACGGAAGAACAAGCTTTCAGAGCACAAATTGACGCGCTGGGTGTCGACACCACCCTCCTGGTGGACACCTACGACGTGGAGAACGCCGTGAAGCTAGCGGTGGACATCGCCGGGCCCGATCTGGGCGGGGTGCGCCTGGACTCCGGTGACCTGGTAACTCAGGCGGCCATGGTGCGTTCCCTGCTGGACAAGCTCGGCAATGCCAATACTCGCATCACCGTGACCAGTGACCTGGACGAATATGCAATTGCGGCCCTTCGCGCGGCCCCAGTGGACTCCTACGGTGTGGGCACGCGCTTGGTTACCGGTTCCGGGGCACCCACATCCTCCATGGTCTACAAGCTCGTGGCCAGACAGGGCACCTCCGGAACCATGGAGCCCGTGGCGAAGGCATCATCCGGGAAAGCCTCCGTGGGCGGCGAAAAGTTCGCGCTGCGCCGTCGTAATAGCCAGGGAGTGGCCACCCAGGAAATCGTGGGGATCTCCCACGAACCCACCGACGACGGCGACGATCGCGAGCTGCTCATCGACTACGTCACCGGCGGCGAACTGCGCGACGGTTACGTGGGCGCCCAGGCCGTGGAACGTGCCCGCGAGCGTCACGCCCGGTCCGTGGCGGAATTGCCCCGTGCCGCGCGCCGCCTGTCCGAGGGCGAACCCGTGATCCCCACGGTCATCGAGCCCGGAACCGCACACTGATCAAGGAGGCACCCGTGCGCACAGCACTCATCATCGTTGACGTACAGAACGACTTCTGTGAGGGCGGCAGCCTGGCCGTGACCGGCGGCGCTGCGGTGGCCGCGCAGATCTCGGAATACTTGGACGACCATCACGCGGACTACCAAGTGGTGGCCGCAACTCAGGACTGGCACATCGATCCGGGGTCGCACTTCAGTGACAAACCGGACTTCGTGTCCAGCTGGCCGGTGCACTGCGTGGCTGAGACGAACGGCGCGGAGACCCACAAGGATTTCGACACCGACTACGTCACGGAATTCTTCCGCAAGGGCGCCTACGACGCCGCCT
>JAKDKI010000036.1 GCA_030453435.1 Kocuria sp. | reverse complement strand
TAGATCGGCCCGTCCACTCGGATACCGAAGTACGCGATGAAGAACAGAATCGATCCGAGGATCGAGATGATGAACAGCAGTACTACCTGCCGCTCGGCACGCTTAGCAGCCTTGGGGTCAACGTCTGTCACTCGAGGACGGTGCGGCGGAAGTCCCGGGTCGGGGAACTGATTCTTAGCCGCTCCGTCCGAGGTGACAACCGCCCCGCTGTGCTGGGGAGTGCCGTCACGATGGTCGCCCATGTGGTCCCTCATTCTTCTCTTGATGCTTTGAATAATTCTGTATCAGGTTGCCGGCGGTGCCGGCTGATGCTCTCAGGCGGAGCGGGAGGTGAGCCAAACGGTGAAGCCGATGACTACGGCCAAACCGATGCTCCAGATCAGCAGGCCCTCAGAGACGGGGCCAAGCGATCCGAGGCCGAAACCACCGGGGTTGGTGTTGTTGTCCAGCGCCTTGAGGTAGGTGATCACGTCACGCTTTTCCTCGGGGGTGATGTTGGCGTCGTTGAAGACGGGCATGTTCTGCGGGCCGGTCTGCATGGCCTCGTAGATGTGAGCCTCGTCGACACCCATCACGGAGGGGGCGAACTTGCCGCGGGTCAGTGCGCCACCGGCGCCTGCAGCGTTGTGGCACATGGCGCAGTTGGCCAGGAAGACCTTGGCACCGTTGGCGGAATCGCCCTTGGTGACGTCCAGGTACTCGTCCTCGGGGATGGCGGGGCCTGCACCGAGGGAGGCAACGTAGCCTGCGAGCTGCTTGGTCTGTTCTTCATTGAACTGCTCGGGCTTGACCTGCGCCTGAGGGCCCTGCATCTGCATGGGCATACGGCCGGTGCCAACCTGGAAATCAACCGACGCCGCACCTACACCAATGAGGCTGGGACCGGCCTCGGTGCCTTCTGCGTTCAAACCGTGGCAGGTGGAGCAGTTGGCCAGGAACAACTTCTGGCCTTCCTCAATATCCTGTGCCGAGTAGGTCGTGGTCTCGGCCTTGGCTTCGTTGGTGGTTGTGGCAACTGCATAGAGTCCACCGGTGAGAAGCAAAGCCATGACGAGCAGTGCGAGGACTGCCAGAGGATGGCGGCGCTTTTGTGAGAGTGCCTTCACGTCAAACGTTCCTTTTACTCGGTACTTGGAGACTGGGATGGGGTGAATCGTTCCTGCTGGTTACTGAATGAAGTAGACCAGGATGAACAGGACGATCCAGACGACGTCCACGAAGTGCCAATAGTAGGAGACCACGATGGCCGAGGTGGCCTCGAAGTGTCCGAACCGCTTGGCAACGTAGGCGCGGCCCATGATGAACAGGAATGCGATCAGACCGCCGGTCACGTGGATCGCGTGGAAGCCGGTGGTGATGTAGAAGGCAGAACCATATGCGTTGGCCGCAATGGTGACGCCTTCGGAAACCAGCACAGCGTACTCGTACACCTGGACGGAGACGAAGACGGCACCCATCAGGAAGGTGAGCGCGAACCACTCGGTCATGCCCCACTTGGTGAACTGGAAGATGCCGCCGGTACGCCGGGGCTGGAGACGCTCAGCAGCGAACACGCCGAACTGGCAGGTCACAGAGCTGAGCACCAGGATGATGGTGTTGATCAATGCCAACGGAACGTTGAGCATCGAGGTCTGTTCCTCCCACAACTCCGGAGACGTTGCGCGGAGGGTGAAGTACATGGCGAAAAGACCGGCGAAGAACATCACTTCGGAGGAGAGCCACACGATGGTGCCCACGGAAGTGAGGTTGGGGCGATTGATGTTCGCGCCTACCGGTTTGGCTGGGGTATGGGTTGCAGTTGTCACAGAGACATTATGTCGCCAAAACTCTCCGTGAACCAACCACCGGGCCCTTCTGAGGGTTCCGTGTCGCGAACCAACTGCTTCTCTTGCAGGTTATTTCGTGGCGCCCCTTATATAGGGAGCTAAAATCCCTGTGCCCGGGCGGCTTCGTGCAGAGCGGGAATCTGGCGGTACAGTCAGATTGTGACTACCTCAACTGGATCCCGATCGAACATGCACTGGCCGAATCTTCTTGCCACCCTCTCGCGTGGCGAGGATCTCACTTGGGATGAGTCCTATTGGGCCATGGACACCATCATGAACGGGGAGGTGTCTGATGCTGTGATTGCTGGTTTCCTCATGGCCCTGCGTACCAAGGGGGAAACCGTGGACGAGCTCAACGGTTTGGCAGATGCCATGGTGGAGCATGCCCGTCCGGTGAATGTGCCTGCACCTGCGTTGGACATCGTGGGCACCGGGGGAGACCGGTTGTCGAGCGTCAATATTTCCACCATGTCGGCCTTGGTATGTGCCGGCGCCGGTGTGCGCGTGGTCAAGCACGGCAACCGGGCGTCGTCGTCGAAATCAGGCTCCGCGGATGTCCTCGAAGCTCTGGGCGTCCAGCTGGACATGCCCGTCGACAAGGTGGAGCAAGCGGCGTCGGACGTGGGGATCACGTTCCTGTTCGCTCAGACGTTCCACCCGTCCATGCGTTTCGCGGCCGTCGCCCGCAAGGCGTTGGCCGTGGCCACAGCGTTCAATTTCCTGGGGCCCATCACTAACCCGGCCAAGGTCAAGGCTTCCGCGATCGGCGTTGCAGATGCTGCCTTGGCCCCCTTGATGGCCGGCGTGTTCCAGAATCGAGGTGACCGCGCTCTGGTCTTCCGCGGTGGAGATGGGCTGGACGAGCTCACTGTGACTGCGCCGTCGGACGTGTGGGAAGTTCGTGACGGGCAAATCAAGGAATATTCACTCGAGCCGCTCGATTTCGACATGCCTCGCGCAACCATCGAGGATCTTCGAGGCCAGGACGCCCAGTACAACGCGGGCGTGGTTCGCGATGTTCTCGGCGGCGCCCGCGGTCACATCCGCAATGCGGTGCTCTTGAATTCCGCGGCAGGCCTGATGGCCGTGGACGAAACCGCCGAGGGAGATTTCCACGAGCGCTTCGGGAAGGCCATCGCCCGCGCGGCTGAGTCAATTGATTCCGGCGCGGCCCAAGGCGTGTTGGATCGCTGGGTCCAGTTCGCACGCACCGTCTAGTTACCGACTTTTCTTCACCAACGACGACGCCGCTCGCCCGGGTAAATCCCGAGGGAGCGGCGTCGTTCGTGTCTGGGGCCTGGGGTGACTGCCGGTTAGTCGATACCCAGGGAGAAAGCTGCATCCAGATCGTGCTCACTGTAGGCGCGGAAGGCGATGTTGGTGCTCGTGGACACCACCCCGTTGACCTTGGAGAGCTGATCGGCAATTACGTCCGCAAGTTTCTCGTGCTCACGCACGCGCACGATGGCAATGAGGTCCCAATCGCCGGTCACCGAGTAGACCTCGGTGATCCCCTTGATGTTGGAAATCTCCTGAGCCACCTCAGGGATGCGGTTGGCGGTGGTCTTGATCAACACGATTGCGGTGAGCATGTGAGTCCTTTCTCGACGTTTACCTTCAGCCTAGCGACTGCGTCGCGACCGACCGACCAGGTGCACGACTAACCGGTATCCCAAGAGAAACAGCCCCAGGACACCGAGACTGACCAGGACGAAGGCCAACGCCGTTCCCTGCCCGGTGGCCATGCGCAGCAACATGCCGACGATCTCTGCGGACAGCCACACGACCACGCCGGTTGGGAACAAGGCGGCTGGACGCCGATGCGCACGGATAAGCACCCAACCGACCAGTGCGCCAACAAGGAAAGGCCAAGCGGTCTCCAGCGCGCCCCAGGCACTCTGGTCATGAGCGTTGCGACCCAGCGCCGCGAAGACCGTCACCAGGACCAAATCGGCGATCAGGAACCACGGCCAGTGGCTGGTTGTCGAGGGCGGGGGAGAGATGTCCTTGGTGCTGGATGAAGATGGGGATACGGATGGCGATGTAGATCGGGACATGCTCCCATTCTAGGGTGGGGATTGACGTCAACATTGAAGTGAAAGTTCTTGTACATCCTTGAACTATCTGTTGAAAGTGGAGTCTCTAGTCACGGCCTGGCACCATCACAAAGCGATTAAGATGTCCAGATTCGCTTGTGCAAATCGGATGACCGCTCCAGTCTGGAATAACCGGATAAAGACAGAAGTCCGGAGGGCTGACAACCCGGCGAACGTCGCCGGGGCCCACGACCTCAGGAGGTCGTCATGCAACGCATCAGCAAGTTGACCGGAACAGCAGCAATCGTCGGATTGGGGCTATCGCTGTCAGCGGTCGCACCCGCGCAAGCCGCCCCCGCTGTGGGCCGTGCAAGGATGTCAGTATCGAAGTGGAGTCGGAACCGGGTAGCCCGGGTATGGGCCACTATTCGCAGTGGATCCTCGTCACGAATAAAGGTAGTGATGCGTGTAATTTGAACGGGCACCCCGGTGTTCAACGGTCCGTGCTCACAAGTAGCGGGTTTGAACAGTATGGAGCACCCGCGGCTTGGACGAACGAGGGTGTCGTGCCCGTTCAGCTCAAGCCAGGGGAGACTGGCCGTGCGATCCTCAGGGTGACCCAGCCGCACCTGTACGACGCCGCAGACTGCGGCGGAGTGGTGGACACAGACGCTCTGACGATTTATCTCCCGGGTGGCACGAGTCAGTACAACGTTGCGGCTCACGGTGACGCGTGCTCTTCGGAGTCTCTCGTGACCTCGACCGTGGGTGTGTTCAAGTGACACGTGCGCGATAAACTGCCGTGCGCCGTCGTAACCTGGACGGCATTTCTTCAACCTCTGGAGACACGGTGAGCACAACCGATGCGGCCCGCGAGCACGCGGCCGACACCCACGATGTGATTCGAGTACGGGGCGCCCGTGAAAACAACCTTCGGGACGTGAGTCTGGATATTCCCAAGCGCCGACTCACGGTTTTCACGGGCGTTTCCGGCTCGGGCAAAAGCTCCTTGGTGTTCGGCACGGTGGCCGCGGAATCGCAACGGTTGATCAACGAAACTTACAGTGCCTTCTTGCAAGGCATGATGCCCACGGTCGGCAGACCCGAGGTCGACATGTTGGAGGGCATCACCACCGCAATCATGGTGGACCAGGAGCCCACGGGAACGAATCCGCGGTCCACGGTGGGCACTGCCACGGACGTCAACGCGATGCTCCGCATTGTGTTCTCGCGTCTAGCCAAACCACGCATTGGAGGGCCCAAGGCATTCGCGTTCAACATTCCTTCGGTCAGCGGTGCTGGCGCGATCACCGTGGAACGTGGCAATAAGAAGAAGGAGAAGAAGACCTTCTCCATTACAGGCGGCATGTGCCCGCGCTGTGAAGGCATGGGGAAAGTCTCGGACCTGGATCTGGCGGAACTCTACGATGAGACTCTGTCCATCAAGGATGGCGCCATCACGGTTCCCGGATACAACAAGGGGGGCTGGAACGTCCGCCTCTATGGCGGGCTCGAGTTCTTCCCCGGAGACAAACCCATTAAGGACTTTACGGAGAAACAGCTCCAAGAATTCCTCTACATGGAGCCGGTCAAGGTCAAGGTCGAGGGCATCAACATGACCTTCGAAGGGCTGATCCCACGGATCCAGAAATCCATGCTGAACAAGGACCGCGAGGCCATGCAGACCCATGTGCGTGAGTTCGTGGATCGCGCCGTGACATTCAAAGCCTGCCCGGAATGCGACGGCACGCGATTGGCCGAGGGCGCGCGCAACGCCAAGATCGACGGCGTCAGCATCGCCGATGCGTGCGCCATGCAGATCACTGATCTCGCTCAGTGGGTTCGGAGCCTGGATCACCCGGCCATGCAGCCCCTGCTGGACGGTCTGACTGCCACGCTGGATTCGTTCGTGCGGATCGGCCTGGGGTATCTCTCCCTGGACCGCCCCACGAGCACGCTGTCCGGAGGTGAGTCCCAACGTGCCAAGATGATTCGTCACCTGGGCTCCCCGTTGACCGACGTCACCTACGTGTTCGATGAGCCCACCATTGGTCTGCACCCGCATGACATTCGCCAGATGAACGAGCTGCTGCTCGAACTGCGCGACAAGGGCAACACGGTGCTCGTGGTGGAGCACAAGCCGGAGACCATTGCGATCGCCGATCACGTGGTCGACCTCGGGCCTGGAGCAGGAACGGATGGTGGCACCATTTGTTTCGAAGGCACCGTGGAAGAACTGCGGGGGAGTGACACCAATACGGGCCGTCACTTGGACGATCAGGTCGCCCTCAAAGAGTCTTTCCGCAAATCCGCTGGCCAGCTGGAGATCCGCGGCGCCACCTCCCACAACCTGGACAACGTTGACGTGGACATTCCTCTCGGTGTTCTGACCGTGATTACGGGCGTGGCCGGTTCGGGCAAGAGTTCCCTGGTTCACGGATCGATGCCGGCCGATCAGGACATCGTCTCGATCGATCAGAGCGCCATCCGCGGCTCCCGACGCAGCAATCCCGCCACATACACAGGCCTGCTCGACTCCATCCGCAAAACGTTCGCCAAGGTCAACGGGGAAAAGCCCGCCCTGTTCAGCCCCAACTCTGAGGGCGCGTGCCCCACCTGCAGGGGCGCCGGCGTGATCTACACGGACCTGGGCATGATGGAGGGTGTCACCTCCACATGTGACGACTGCGAAGGCAAGCGATTCCAGCCCGCCGTCCTCGAATTCGAGGTTGACGGGAAGAACATCAGTGATGTGTTCTCCATGTCCGTGTCCGAAGCGCACGAGTATTTCGCAGACGGCGACGCTCGCACGCCCGCCGCGCTCAAGATCCTCGAGCGACTCGTTGATGTGGGCCTCGGATACGTGAAGGTCGGTCAGCCTCTCACCACGCTGTCCGGTGGCGAACGTCAGCGCCTCAAGTTGGCTACGCGCATGGGGGAGAAGGGCGGAATCTACATTCTTGACGAACCCACTACCGGCCTTCACCTGGCCGACGTCGAACGCCTCCTCGGCATGCTGGACCGCCTGGTCGAGTCCGGCAAGTCCGTGATCGTGGTCGAGCATCACCAGGCCGTCATGGCGCACGCGGACTGGATCATCGATTTGGGCCCAGGTGCCGGTCACGACGGCGGGCGGATCGTTTTCGAGGGCACGCCAGCAGACCTCGTGGCTCAGAAATCCACACTCACGGGCCAGCACCTCGCGGAGTACGTGGGAGCCTGACCTACCCTCCAGGGACGATGACGTTTGTCCTAGTCAGCGCACAAATAGTCGCCTGACTAGGGCAAACGCATTCATTGGGTGATTTAGCGGGGGATTAGCCCGCCTGTAGTGGACGGACTTCTACCTTCTGACCGCAGGCAGCAGAAGCTCGAGTTGCGAGGTCGAGTGCGACGGATTCATCGAGGGCTTCGACAATCCAGAAGCCGCCGATGGACGCAGCAGATACGGAGAACGGTCCTGCATAAACAAAAGGAGTCGCGGCGGTGGCGTCCACGGTGTGACTCGACTCGGGCGGCATCAACCCGCAGGCGTAGACGAATTGTCCCGCTGCCTGAAGTCCGGAGTTGAACTCGGCGACGGCCGCGAAGGCGGCCTGTAGAGCGGCGTCGTCCTGATAGGCAGTGCCGGCATCTTGAACCCCAGGTTCGTGGAAAACGGAAATCATGTACTGGGCCACGGGTGAACCTTTCGCGGGTGCGATGCTCGCGTACTGAGTGCCACAACGAGTGCTGTCACCAGAGATTCAACCACCGTGAGTGACGCACGTATATAGAGGTGGTGGAGGCCGAATCCGCACGGCGCCCTGATTGTCCGATAATGTACATTATGTAAAGTACATTCTGAGAAGGGCTCCCTCAGCGGAGCCCCGGTGGGATTGCGTACCGATAGCTTGCGATGACCGGGTGAAATCGCGAACGCAGGGTGATGCTCTCCAAAATCGGTGTACCAGTGCACAGGTTTCCTCTGTGCGGCCCGCTGCGCTCGTTCTTTTCCTCCACTGGTACACGAATTTTCGACAGGTACTGTCCCCCGCATCCTGTGCGCTAACGCACGGCTGGCCTTTTGCCCCTACCCAACGTTTCTCAGCACGCTTAGAGTAAGGTCACGGCCGATTCAGTGACCCAGGCACCGTGCCCCTCAGGCGACTCGGCCCTGCGGTGCAGAGTAGAGACTGCCCAGGAGGCACCCGGTGAACAAGGCATTTCAGCAGGTCACAACTCGGATCGAGGAAGCCCATTCATTGGACTCCGTGATCGATTTCCTGAAGACGAACGTTGGACCGATCACGGAACAACCGCTCGTCAAGAAGGCACTGAGCGGGGATTTCCTGGGTCATCCGTTGCATCCGATGCTCACCGACATCCCGATCGGCGCGTGGAGCATGTCCGCACTCCTCGATGTTCTGGGTGGCGAAGAACTGGCGGGCGCTTCGACCATCCTGGTGGGTGCCGGGGTGCTCAGTGCGATTCCCACGGCAGCAACCGGTCTACATGACTGGCAGAGCACCAAGGGCGCCGCGTCTCGCGTCGGATTCATCCACGCGGCGGCAATGGACGTGACCGTGCTGACCTACTCGGGATCCCTCATTGCTCGACTCACCGGACACCACACCGTTGGCAAAGTGCTTGGGTTGGCCGGCTTGGGCGTGATGACGGTGGGCGGGTTCCTGGGAGGGCACCTCACGTACTCCCAGGGGGTCAACGTTGAGGAAGAGACTCCGAACCTGCGGGCCGTGAAATAACCGCATTTCGAACAACATTCGAGGCAATCCATCGCCTCCACTCATTCACTCCATGACCGGTCATATTTCGGGCAATTTGGCGCGCGCCACACTCCCGCGTTAGTTTTGAGCGACCATCCCGAGCGGCCGAGAGACCTGGATCTGTGACGCCGCAGCAACCGGCTTTATGCAAGGTGCTACCGCCAGGACCGATGGAGTGATTACACCATGTCTCTTGATGCCAGCACGTCCGTTCGCGCGGAAGAAGCGGATGAAGCCGCCTCTGATTCGATCACGGAGCCGCGGAACCACCGCACACAGAACAACACCTCACAAGCGCTGTCCGTGCGCTTCGACAACGTCTGCCGGGCTTTCCCGGGTAAGAACAGCAACGAGCCCCATGTTGTGTTGAAAGACATCACCCTGGACGTCGTTCCCGGTGAAGTTCTGGCCATCCTCGGCCCCAGTGGCTCCGGCAAGTCCACGCTGCTGCGCGCCGCGTCGGGCCTGGACGCGCCCACCCGGGGCACCGTGTTGATCGACGGAACGCCCGTGAACGGAATCGACGACCGGTGCGCCGTCGCCTTCCAAGAACCGCGTCTACTCCCCTGGCAGAACATCCACAAGAACGTGGAGCTCGGCTTGCCGCAGGGCACCCCCAAAGCTGAGGCCCAGGAGCGCGTTCGGAGACTCCTCGAGTTGGTGGAGCTCGATGACTACGCACATCTGCGCCCGCGCGAGGTTTCCGGCGGCATGGCCCAGCGCACTTCTTTGGCTCGGGCGCTAGCCCGCCGCCCAGGTGTACTGCTGCTGGATGAGCCTTTCGGCGCCCTTGATGCCTTGACCCGCTTGAAGATGCAGGACCTTCTGCTGCAGGTCCACGAAGCCCACCCCACCACGGTGTTGCTCGTGACCCACGACGTGGACGAAGCTCTTCAACTGGCCGACCGCATCGTCGTGCTGGGCCGCAAGCCGCGCGAGACCGCGGCGTCGGTCGCGCACGTCTTCACCGTGCCCGGCGACCGCCCGCGTAACCGCAGCGACGAACAACTCGGCCGAATGCGTCTGACACTGCTCTCCGGCCTGGGCGTAGACACCCACCGTCACTAACGCCCCACCACGTCCATTCCGGGCTACCACTCACCCATTTTCGGGCCATGAGTCTCTCACACGGCCCATTCGCACTACCCACGATCCCCTGGAGGTCCCAGCATGAATCCGTCCAAAAACTCCCCGTCACGGCGTTCCGTCCTACGAGCCGGCGCTCTGGGTCTGGGGGCCGTGACACTCTCAGGTTTCCTGAGCGCGTGCGCCGGTGAAGGCTCTGGCGGCGAAAACGTCCCGAGCCAGGGCGGCGGCGACGGTGAGGCATTCACCCTCAACATCGACTTTGCGACGTACAACCCGTTGAGCCTGGTCATCAAGGAGAAGGGCTGGCTCGAGGAGACGTTGAAGGACCAGAACGTCACCGTGAACTGGATCCAGTCGGCCGGTTCCAACAAGGCCAACGAGAACCTGCGTGCGGAAGCGATCCATGTGGGCTCGACCGCCGGTTCCGCGGCCCTGCTGGCGCGCGCCAATAACTCCCCGATCAAGGTGGTCTCGCTCTACAGCCGCCCGGAGTGGGCCGCGCTGGTGGTTCCCGCGGATTCAGATATCACCGAGGTAGCAGACCTCAAGGGCAAGTCCGTGGCCGCAACCAAGGGCACCGACCCGTACTTCTTCCTACTCCAGGCCTTGCAGGACGCGGGCGTGGACCCCAGCGAAGTCACCGTCCAGAACTTGCAGCACGCAGATGGCCGCTCCGCTATGGAGAACGGTTCCGTGGATGCGTGGAGCGGTTTGGATCCGATCATGGCCGGCGCCGAAGAGAAGGGCGCCAAGCTCTTCTTCCGCAACCTCGAGTTCAACACCTACGGCTTCCTCAATGCCACGGAATCGTTCCTTCAAGAGCAGCCGGAGATCGCCCAGACCGTGGTCGATGCCTACGAATACGCGCGCGAATGGGCCCAGGAGAACGTGGATGAAACCGTGAAGATTCTCGCCGAGGTCGCCGGCCTGGACGAGTCGGTGGCCCGCAAGGTCATCGCGGAGCGTTCCAACCTTGACGTCGATCCCGTGCCGGGTGATGCCCAGCTCGAGGTTCTGCGCCGCGTGGGTCCGTACCTGGTTGAATCAGGCGATGTCTCCGACCAGTCCCAGGTGGACGACGCCCTGGACACCATCATCGACGCCTCCTTCATCGAGAAGGCCGATCCCTCGACCATCAAGGCTGACGCATGAGCACCTCAGTAGACACTCCCGCACCCAAGAATTCGGCCGATACAGATTCCACGAACGACGACGCCGCTCTCCAGCCTCGCGTCGCCGGTCCCCTGCGTCGCGGCGTCGGGGCTAAACGCGCCGCACTCGGGGCCGTTGTCCCTCTGGTACTGCTGCTGCTGTGGTGGTTGTCCACCAGCGTGTTGGGAATCTTCTCCCCCGTTCAGCTCCCGTCGCCGGGTTCGGTGGTCGAGGCCGGAATCGATCTCGCCCAACGCGGTGAGCTCTGGACCCACGTGGGTATCTCCGTGCAGCGCGTGCTGTTGGGCTTCGCGATCGGTGCCGTTCTGGGTCTGACTTTCGGCTCGCTCGTGGGCTTGTCCAAGTGGGCCGATGCGCTGCTCACTCCCACCATCGGTGCATTCCGCGCGGTCCCCAGCCTGGCCTGGGTTCCGCTGTTGATCCTCTGGATGAAGATCGGTGAGGACTCCAAGGTCACCCTGATCGCCATCGGAGCGTTCTTCCCCATCTTCACCACCGTGTACATGGCGCTGCGTCACGTGGACAAGAACCTGGTGGAGGCCGGCCGTGCTTTCGGTCTCTCCGGGCTGAAGTTGCTGACAACCATTCAGCTGCCCGCGGTGGTCCCGTCCGTGTTCTCGGGTCTCCGATTGGCACTCGCGCAGGCATGGCTGTTCCTGGTTGCCGCGGAGCTCATCGCCAGCTCCATGGGCTTGGGCTTCCTGCTGACCGATTCGCAGAACAATGGTCGAACGGATCGGCTGCTTCTGGCGATCATCCTGTTGGCCGTGATCGGCAAGATTACGGACGCCATCCTCGGGGTGGTCGAACGCAAAGCCGTGAACCGCTGGGCCTAGTCTTCCCCGCAAGTTAAACGACGACGCCGGGTGGTCACCATTGTAATGTGAACCACCGGCGGAGTTAAGTAAACGCGTGGAAATTGAAGCTTAGCGGCCGACCACGCTCATGGCTTCGTTGGCGCGGGACGCCTGAACCTGAACCAGGTAGGTGTCGGCGGCCATGGTCTTGAGGGACTTGAAGTCGCGCTTACCGCCGGTGGCCAGGTGAGCGACGAAACCGAAGATCGCACCCCAGATGGCGCCGATGACCACGGACCACAGGATGA
>JAKDKI010000260.1 GCA_030453435.1 Kocuria sp. | reverse complement strand
GTTGCATCTCTGACAACAATCGCAGCATGACCACTTGTTCCTCAAGTGCTTCGAGGACGGGACTGATACTGAGAGCAAAGTCACCGCTGAAGCGCGCCAGGTTGGCCGTGCCTGCCATGACCAGCCGGTGGTCCTCCGACGACGCCGCGAGCGAGGCAAGTGCTTCGGCCACTACCGCTCCGGCCTCACTCAGCTCCTGGGGCAGTTGTTGGACCAGGTTGGTCGCACCGGCCGGGACGTCCTGTAGCGGCCGCCCCACGACCGCTGCCAGAACTCGAGCTCGCAGTTCCATCAGTTCATGCTCGGGTAAGGCTCGGCTGACTTCCACGATGCGCTGCAGGACCCTGCCGGACGTGGGAATGAACACCACCAGCAGAGCGGTGCCGCCCACGTCCACGAGTTCCACGTGGCGCAGCGTGGTTCCGGAGGCAGCCGGGTACTGGATCACGGCTGCCTGGTGGGTGAGCTGAGCGAGCAACCGGACGGTGCGCTCCATGGCGTCATCCAGGTCGTCGGCTCCGTCCAGGAAGGACTGTATGGCCCGCTTCTGCGGACTGGACAACGGCCGCACGGACGCGATCTGATCCACGAAGGTCCGGTAGCCCTTGTCCGTGGGGATACGACCCGAGCTGGTGTGCGGAGCGACGATCAGGCCGTCTTCCTCCAGGGCCGCCATGTCGTTGCGAACGGTGGCGGAAGAGACGCCCAGTTGGTGTCGCTCCACCAAGGCCTTGGATCCCACCGGCTCGCGTGAATGGACGTAGTCCTCGACAATCGCTCGCAGGATTTCGGCTCTGCGCGGTTGGCTCACTCGATTCACCTCCCCGGCGTGGGCTGGACTCTGATCACGGATCAGGTTACTGCCTCATTCTGGCACTCAGCGGATGACAGTGCTAATTTCCTTCAGTGTACCCGCGCAGTGGTGTCACGCCATTTGGTACGCTCACCGCTGATCACCCATCCCGCACGTGAGGACAGCGCATCGTGACAGCACCCGGTTGGAACTGGGGGCCCCAGGATCTGAGTAGCCCCATGGTCTCCCGCACCGCTCCCGCCGCGCGCGACACTGCTCTGGAACCGGGCATGGTTCTCGAGGATGCCCAGACCGGTTGGGTGGGTGCTGCTGTGAGCCTGGAAACTATTGGTGGCATGCGTGTGGTCGGGCTGGAGGATCGCCACGGAAAGATCAAGACGTTCCCGCTGGGCCCGGGCTTCCTGCTGGACGGTGAACCCATCAAGCTTGGCCCACCCGTTCGGAAAACCGGCCCCAAGAAACCCGCCCGCACTCGTTCCGGGTCAGTGGCCGTGGAGGGTCTCCGGGCGAGCGTGGCCAAGGAATCCCGCATCTGGGTGGAGGGTTTCCACGACGCCGAACTGGTCGCCAAGGTGTGGGGCCATGATTTAGCGGTCGAGGGCATTGTGGTGGAACCGCTTCACGGCATCGATGATCTCCCCGCAGCGGTCCGGGACTTCAACCCGGGGCCCGAACGACGATTGGGAGTACTCGTCGATCACCTGGTGGCCGGCTCCAAGGAATCGCGAATCGCCGCTGATGCCCTCAGCGTCCCCGGAGCCCGGGGCAACCTGCTCGTGCTGGGCCACCCCTACGTGGACATCTGGCAATCCGTGAAACCTTCTGTGCTGGGGTTGAGCGAGTGGCCGGTGATTCCACGCGGAACCGACTGGAAGACCGGCATGGCCAAGGCCTTGGGTTTGCCCCATAAGACACCCGCGGACATCGGCCGGGCTTGGCAAGCGATTCTGGCGCGCGTGGATTCCTATGCTGACCTGGAACCGTCATTGCTGGGAAGAGTCGAGGAACTCATTGATTTCCTCACGGCACCACAAGGGTGAGGTGTCGCGAATTACACCGCGGTTTCAGCTCGAACACAGTGTATTCGCCCTAGACTGGACCGAATACTTCCAGCGCAGTGACACATTGCCCAACGGGCGCATAGCCCCGGAAAGAGACAAGTAGTGGTTGATCAAGTACAGGCCCGTCCCGGATCCCGGCCGGCCACCATGGACGGCCCCGCTTTCGAGAGCATTCCGGCGCAGGCAGAACCCCTGGATATCACCCAGGACAGGCAGTGGGCCACGCTGGCACACCTGGGCGGTGTGGCCGGTGCCCTGCCCAGTTACCTGGTCCTGTGCGTCATGGGCGACCGCGGCCCGTTCACCAAGCAGGAATCCCGTGAAGCCCTGAACTTCTCATTGCTGCCCACGCTGATCATTGTGGGCAGCATTGCCCTGGCGCTGCTGCCGGCAGTCGGGTGGATTTTCGCCCTGATTGCTGCCCTGACCTGGGTGGTGCTCACCGTTCAATCGGTCATCGCGGGCATCAAGGTCAACCAGGGTGAGCCCTACCAGTACCGCGGCAACACGCACTTGTACGACACATTGCAGACCAAGCGCTCCGCCAAGGCCTGATCGGTCCACAGAGCGAACAAGCATTAACGACGCCGCCGCGTCCGGTGACTCCGGACGCGGCGGTTTTATCGTGCGGCTATTTTTCGCCCAGTCAGCTCTGGCTAATGGAACGTCACCAGTCGAGGAGCCGACGCGTGACGGCGTCGGCCATGAGACGGCCCTGGCCGGTCAGGATCACCCGGCCAGCGATCGCGGCCTTTCCGTCGACCCATCCATCGGCGATAAGACCGGCTACGGCGTTGCGTCCCTCGGGGCGCAGGCTCGAGACGTCCAGGCCCTCCCGGATCCGAATACCCAGCATGACGTGCTCGAGGTACTGCGTGTCCTGATCCAAGGTTTCCCGGCCCACGGCCGGTGAGACTCCCCCGCGAATCTTGTTCGTGTACGGCAACGGATGCTTGAGGTTCCACCAGCGCACACCGTCCATGTGAGAGTGCGCCCCCGGGCCGATCCCCCACCAATCCTGATTGCGCCAATACGCAATATTGTGGGCGCTGCGATTCTGCTCGGCACTGCGGCCATCATTGGCACGAGACCAATTGGAGACCTCGTACCACTCGAATCCGGCTTCACGCAGCAAACGATCAGCCACGATGTACTTTTCCGCCTGGTCATCCGGATCGACCTCGGGAACCTCACCGCGCCGGATCTGTGCGGCGAGCTTGGTGCCGTCCTCGATGATGAGCGAATACGCCGAAATGTGGTCGGGTTCCAGCTCCAGGGCGGTTTCCACGGAACGCTGCCAATCGGACACCGACTCCCCCGGGGTGCCATAAATCAGGTCCACGCTGGCCGAGAGTCCCGCCTTGCGAGCTCCTGCCACGGCGAGCGGAACATTGGCCGGAGTGTGAGTGCGCTCCAGAACCTTGAGCACGTGAGGCACGGCGGACTGCATCCCGAAGGAAACTCGCGTCACCCCGGCGGCCGCGAGGATCTCGAACGTGCGATCCGTGACCGAATCCGGGTTCGCCTCAACGGTGATCTCCGCGTCCGGAGCCAGCCCAAAACTCTCCTTGGCCTGGGTCAGGACATCCGCCAGGTTTTCCGCGGGAAGCAAAGTGGGCGTGCCACCACCGAAGAAGACGCTGTGCAGCGGGCGCGGCGGTGCCCCAGCGGCGTCGAGAACGGAACGGCCGAAGCGGACTTCCGCGGCGGCGTCGTGATGGTAATCCTCACGGGATACGTCGGGCCCCAGTTGGGACATGGTGTACGTGTTGAAGTCGCAGTAGCCGCAGCGCACGGCGCAGAACGGGACGTGCACGTACAGACTCAGCGTGCGATCGCCCGCCCGGGCCACGGCACTCAAAGGCAGGGAACCGTCGGCCGGAGCCGGGTCCCCTTCGGGCTGAGCGGGCATTACTTCTTCTTGTCCTTGCCCGACTCTTCGTCGGAGGACAGCGCAGCCACGAAGGCTTCCTGGGGAACCTCCACGCGGCCCACCATCTTCATGCGCTTCTTGCCTTCCTTCTG
>JAKDKI010000259.1 GCA_030453435.1 Kocuria sp. | reverse complement strand
CCCTGGCATCGGTCCCGGCGCACCAGCGCGAGGCGTTGTGCGCGTGGGTGAGGAGCGGTGACTACGTGGCTGAGGGCGCGGGCGACCTGCCGAGCATCCCTGATTTCGAGGACCGGTACTGCGGCGAGTGGGAGTCCTTGCGCGAGTACGCGGAGGAGCTGGCCGACGGCACTGGGCTGTTGTCGGGAGTCCCGGACGATGTGGCTCGGCACTTCGACTGGTCGGCGTGGACCCGTGACCTCGCGTTCGACTACACGGTCGAGGACGCGCCGGGAGGCGGCGTGTTCGTCTTCCGCAACCTGTGACTGGAACGGGGCAAGTTCTTAACCCACCCGCTGACCTTCACGACGCGACCGGAAGTGGATATGCTCCGGAGTCATGGACATCCGATTTATCAGCGTGGAAGACGCGCTCCTGCTCATCGACCGCCAGGAGTCGCAGTTCTGGGATCACAAGAGCGCGTCAAGTGGAGGCGGAGTAGTCCAGAAGATCGCGGTCGCCCTTGCGAATACTGACGGAGGCGAGTTCATCCTCGGCGTCGAGGACGCTGCGACTGGCAATGGACTTGATCGTTGGGTCGGATATCAGCAGATTGAAGATTCAAACTACGCGCACCAGTCGCTCACAGCCGACGTCACCCCCGCCATTCCCTACTCATACGAGTACCTCAGTATCGACGGCGAAGCGTCGCGCGGAGTCTCACTGCTCGTAAGGATTGAGAAGGCCATCGATGTGCACGCTACTGCCGGACGGAAGGTCTACGTGCGCCGAGGCGCCAGCAGCCACGAACTGCACGGCCAGCAGATCAGCGACCTCCAACTCGCGAAGGGAGCGAAGAGTTTCGAGGACCAACTGCTATCGGAGTATTCGGTTGCCGATCTCGAAGCAGAGGCGGAGCTGACGCATTTCCTTTCGACTTACTCACCTTCGACCGACGCGCGCCATTTCGCGCGTCGCGAGCGCTTAATCGATCGCGAGTCTGTACAGTGTCGTTTAGCGGCAGCGGTGATGTTCGCTGAAGTTCCGTCGGCAGTATCTCCCAAGCGCTGCGCCATCAAGGTCTCTCGATACAACACCACCGGTGCGCCGCACCGAGACCATCTTGCCAGTGCTCCATTGACCGTCGAAGGTCCTGTCCGTTCGATGATCGAAGATGCCCTCCTCAAGACCACGGAGATCGTGGAGTCAGTGAAGGTGCTGCAACCGGATGGCTCGCACGTGCCGATGAAGTATCCGCCGGAAGCGCTGAAGGAGATCGTGGTGAACGCGGTGATCCACCGCGACTACAACATCTCGGACGACGTACACATCTCAATCTTCGACAACCGGGTGGAGGTCCGCAGTCCAGGCGGTCTCCCGGGACAGATGACATTGGATCTATTGTTCAAGGAGCGCGCATCGCGTAACCCCAAGGTGCTCAGGCTTCTGAATCGATACCCAGTTCCCCTGAACCAGGACATCGGCGAGGGGCTCAGGACTGCGAGAGACAAGATGCTCGAGGCAAAGCTTCGAGAGCCTCGGTTCGCTGTCGAGGGCAACTACTTCGTCGCCACGCTTCCTCACGAGCGGCTGGCCCGCCCCGAGGAGATAGTCCTTGAGTATCTCCAGGGACACGGCGAGATCACAAACAAGATCGCGCGCGACCTGACCGGCATTCAGTCGGAGAACACGATGAAGGAAGTCTTCTACTCGTTGCGCAACGTCGGACAGATCGAAAGAGTGCCTGGGAAACAAGGCAACAAGGCGGCATGGCAGATGGCCGCCGGGGCGGGCGGCGCAGCCGCCCTTGACTTTAATCTGCAACATAACTCGGGGACGTGACCATCCTGTCGGCGGCAAAGGAATCGCGGAGCGATTCCGCGGCAGCCGCGCCGCGTAGCGGCGCTTGGGCTGCCGTGTCCGTGGGGTCTGCTTAGATGGTGTCGAGCTCGCGGACGGTACGATCCCAGACCCCAGTGAGCGGATAACGAGACTGAGATTGAGGATGCCCTTGTCTGGGAGGGCTGCGCGGAACTAACGGCCAGTGTCTGGACAAAATCGCGAAACGTGACTGACCTTCATGTTGGGCCGCCTTCTGTCCGCGCGCCCCGAAGGTCACGCCGTTGCCGTCTCAGTCATCACACTCGTTCACTCCGCTCGCTCGTCCCGACGCGGGCTGGTCATTCACTCTCGTTCCCGCTGCAGATCCTCCGCGATCGCGCGTGCCGACTCGCCCGCGATGTATCGATCCACGACTTCGCGGATGATCGCCTCCTCGGTTGGGTTGACGGTGATCTTGTCGTCCTCGTATCCGTAGGGTCGATTCGACCCGCCTCCGGGCTTTCCAAGCTCAGCGTGCTGCTGCATCTTCCGGCGCACGCGCTCCGACTTCCGGGCCGACTCCTTCGCTGCCACAGCAGCGGTGATCCGCGCCATGAACAACCCGTCATCGCTGCCTAGATCCACGTCAGCCGTCGCCGTGGCCACGTAGCGCAGGCCCGCGCGTTCACAACCGCGGTGAACTCTTCCAGCTCGATCGGGCGACGCGTGAGCCGGTCCATGTTGTAGACGATCACGGCATCTCGCAGCCCGTCGCGCAGGTCAGCGAGCATCCGCTTGTATTGCGGACGGTGCTTCCCCGAGTACGCCGACACGTCGTTGTCGACGTACTCGTCAACCACAGCCCATCCGCGGTCCGCGGCAAGCCGTCGGCAATCCTCCAACTGCCGTTGGACACCGAGCGCCTGACCGGACGGGTCCGACGAGATACGGGCATAGATCGCAGCAGCACGCGGTGAACTCACACGGACATATTACGAACGAGCCAACAAGGAGGTGCCCTGATGACTGTTGACCAGTGGGAGCTGCGCGTGTGCGTGCAGTGCGACATGCCCAGAATCGCCAACCGCGCGCTCGTCATGGCAGAGGACATGAGCGTGAGCCGGGTCTACTACTGCCCGGAGCACGGACCGCTGTCGATCGCGGTCGTGGTCGACATGCGCGCTATCCGAGCCCGACGGAGGGGAGACGTATGAGTGCAGAGTTCAACGCGAGCAGCCATGCCCTGGCGTTCAGCTGGTGGCGGGGCTGCTCTGAGCTTTCTGACGAGGAGGCGCGCCTGCACGACCTGCTGGCGCTGCACCGGGCGACGGTCGAGTTGATCCGCGAACAGCGCGACCTGCTCACGTACTACGACAGCGACGAGGAGCTGGGGATCAGCTCTGACCCGTGACGTGGTCCTCGTCCCAGGGACCGCCGGTGAGGAACTCCAGCGGGTCGACCTCCAGCGTCCGGGCGATGTGGTCGATCGTCTGGAGCTGGAGGTTTATCTGGCCTGTCTCGATGCGCCTGAGGTAGCGGACGTCGAAGCCGAGCAGCTCGGCTGCCGTCTCTTGCGTCATGCCCTTGTGCTTCCGGTAGGCGCGCAGGTTGCGTCCCACGTACTCCTGGAGGGGGCGGGCGAGGACGGGGAGGTCGACTCGCTCCGCATCGGGGCGTTCATCTTTAGGCACTCTTTCAACAGTCAGCCTGATTCCCACCCTTTACCAGGGTATTCTGATACCCGGTAGACCCGTGCCCGTTCGAGGGGAACACCAGACCAGAGACGAGAAAGAGAGCCCATATGCCACGCCGCAAGACCCTGCTCACCGCCCTCACCACAGCAGCGGCCGTCACGGCGCTGATGCTGGCCGGCTGCTCGTCCTCGCCCACGGGAGAGGGCGCTAACGGTTCCGGCTCGAACCAGGGCAAGCCCTCGCAGGCGCAGCCGTCCACGGTCTACGACTTCCCGCTCAACGGCATGGAGCCCGTGGGCAAGGGTGAGCAGCTCACCGTGGTCCTTCCTGACGACCTCAAGCAGGCGGCAGGCAAGGAAGCCAGCAGCGTCGTGGTCGAGAGCTTCACCGTCTCGTCCCACAAGTTGCAAACCGCCGAGTACT
>JAKDKI010000258.1 GCA_030453435.1 Kocuria sp. | reverse complement strand
CGTGCCGTCCTCCGCGTGGATGTTGCGGATGTAATCGCGGTTGGTCTCGTGCAGTGCCTGCGGATTGGAGGGCCAACCACCCAGCACCGTTCCGAGCACGCGCACTCCCCTGCGGTACAGGGCTTCGAGGCTGAGCAGGGTGTGATTCAAGGTGCCCAGATCGGGGCGGCCCACCAGAACGACTCCTACATTCCGGTCCACGTTCCGACCAATGAGATTACTCAGGTCCGCGATATTGTGCGCCTGGCCATCGAGCTCCACCAGTACACCTCCGCTGCCCTCGACGAGCACCAGATCGTGATCGCGCAGTAATGCGGCAATGCGTTCAGCATGATCGTCAAGGCTCAACAGCGGCACCTGGTCAATGGCCGCGGCCGGTGGCGGTGCCATGGGCGCGGAGAGACGTTGTCCTTCGGCCGTGGTGAGCACCTCGCGAGGTACGCCCGCTTCGGAAAGTAGCCGAGCGACGTCGTCGGTGTCCCCGGAATCACCGGAAAGCACGCCGGTCTGGACAGGCTTGTAGACGGCAATCCGACGCCGCCCCGACGAGTACCCCGCCAACGCAAGGGCCGCCGTGGCGTAGGTCTTGCCGACGTCCGTATCAGTGCCCGTGACGACCACGACCCCGTTCAGCAGCTCCGCCGCGTCCGACAAAGGGTTACCCATCACGCGGCCACCCCTGTCGGCCGGGCGCCCAAGTCGGCCAGGACGTCTTGGACCTCGCGCAGCGCGTCCATCAATTCTTGTAATTCCACGTTTGCTCGGGCGGTAAGCCGTAATCGGCTGACGCCGTCCGGCACTGACGGTGGCCGGAAACAGCCCACCAGAATCCCGCGATCCCGCAGGGCCTCGGCCGTGCGGAGAGCCAACTCCGGCGACTCGATCGGCACTGATTGCACTGCTGCTATGGCGTGCTTGATTCCAAGAGCTTCGGCGATGACCCGGCCGTTTTCATGCAGCCGTTCCGCCAGATCCGGTTCGCGAAGAATGATTCGGCAGGCTTCAGCGGCGGCGGCCGCACTGGCCGGGGCGAGCGCCGTGTCGAAAATGAACGGGCGAGCGACATTAACCAGGTGATCGCGCAGTAGCTCAGACCCCAGGACGGCTCCGCCCTGAGCGCCAAGGGACTTGGACAGCGTGACTGTCAGGACTACATGGGGGTGCCGCGCCAAGCCCTCCTGATAGACGAGCCCCCTCCCCAGTCCTGCGACACCGATGCCGTGAGCCTCATCCACCACGAGCAGCGCCCCGTGGAGTTCGCACGCCGCGGCGAGTTCCTTGAGCGGAGCATGGTCGCCGAGTACCGAGTAGATGGACTCGACGACCACCACGGCTCGCGTTTGGGCGCGTTCCTTGAGCAACTGTGCCACGTGCTCAACATTGTTGTGCTCGGCAATCACCACCGGAGACCGTGACAGTCGAGCCCCGTCAATTAGCGAGGCGTGCACGTGCTGATCGGAAATGATCAGGGTGTCCGCGTCCCCCAACGCCGTGAGTAAACCGGTGTTCGCTGCATACCCGCTGGAGAATACAAGCGCAGCGGGCTGTCCCGTGAGCTCGCAGAGGGCCTGTTCGAGGTCCGCGTGAACGTTCAGCGTTCCGGTGACCAACCGAGATGCGCGCGATCCCGCGCCGTACCTGTGGAGGGCTTCCGCCGCGGCTCCCACCACGCGCGGGTCCCGCGACAGACCCAGGTAGTCGTTGGACGCTAGATCCACAGAGTTCTCGCGGATCGCCACGGTACGACGCCGCAGCCCCGAATCCGCACGGGCGCTCGCCTTGTCACGAAGCCAGGAGTCGAGCGGCCCAATCACGACGCCGCCCCCGTCTGAATGGCACGTGATTGGCCATTCGGCTCAACGCCCACGTCCAATACCCGACCTGCGACCGTAGTTGACTCCACGGCTCGGGCCGCTGCAACCATCGCCTGGCCAATCCGCTCGGTCTCGCGCTCGGTGCAGATATATGGCGGCATGGCATAGAGCAATTTCCCGAAGGGCCGCAACCAGACTCCGTGTTTCAGGGCAGTCCGGGTCAGCACGTCTCGATCCGGTACCTCGTGGAATTCAATGATTCCCACGGCGCCGATCACCCGAACATCCGCCACCCCAGGCAGCTCCATGGCCAATGGCAGGATTTCTTGTAATTTCAGGTTTTGCCGGGTCACGCTTGTCCGCCAGCTGTCTTCGAGCATGGCCAGGGACTCGTTCGCCACGGCACAAGCAAGCGGGTTGGCCATGAAGGTGGGACCGTGCATCAGCGCACGTTGCGGCGAATCGGTGATGACGGCAGCGACCCGCCGCGAGACGAGCACAGCAGCCAACGTCATGTAGCCACCGGTCAGCGCCTTTCCCATGCACATCACGTCCGGAACGATGTCCGCCCACTCACAAGCAAACCACGCACCAGTGCGCCCGAAACCGGTAGCGATTTCGTCCGCGATGAAGACCAGATCCAGCTCATCTGCGAGCTCACGCAAAGCCTTGAGGCAGCGTGGATCGTAGGTGCGCATACCCCCGGCACCTTGAAGAACCGGCTCAACAATCACCCCCGCCAGCTCATGCCGGTGAAGGCGCGCGGCTTCTTGTAATTCCGAGATCCAGCGGTCGACCTCCGCAGTATCGCTGGACCATGAACCGGCCGGGAGGTTACCGGACGACCCGGACGCGGCGCCGTCGGAGTTGATGTCGGAATCCGCAGGTTCGCCGGCCGGGATGAATCGCGCGGCGGGCGGGGGTGCCACGAACAGCTGATCCGCAACGAGCCCGCTGAACTGCGAGTGCATTCCACCCACGGGATCGCACACGCTCATGGCCCCGGTGGTGTCACCGTGGTAACCGCCGCGGACCGTGAGGATCCGGCGCCGCTCTGGGTGATTCCGCGCGGCTTGGTACTGGACCGCGAGCTTGAGGGCTACCTCTACGCTGACGGAGCCCGAGTCTGCAATGAATACGTGGTCCAGGCCGTCCGGGGTCAGGGCAACCAGTCGTTCAGCCAGCTCCACAGCGGGCTCGTGCGTCAGGCCTCCGAACATCACGTGCGAGAACCGACTGACTTGTTCGATCACCGCGCGATCCAAGCGTGCGTTCCGATAACCGTGCACCGCACACCACCACGAAGACATACCGTCAATGGCATGCACCAACTCGCCTGTGGGAGCCCGCAGGCTCAGGGTGACGCCGTCGGCCTCCTCGACCGCGTACGGTGGCTCTCCGTCAAGTGCCTCGTACGGGTGCCAGAGCAAGCCCCGGTCCCGATCGGCCAGGGATCGCTCGACCGCCTTAAGCATTGGGCGCCACCGCCGTGCCCGCCCCGCGACGCCGCAGTGCAGGCTCCAAACCCAGGTCCACCTTTTCGTAGGGCTCGGACACCATCTCCTCCGAAGACGTGGGCGCGTCGGCACCGGGAGCGGCCCCGAGAACGGTGAATCCGGCGTCGGCAATCATGTCCAGATCCGCCTTGGCCGCCTGGCCCTCGGAGGTCAGGTAGTCACCCAGGAACAGCGAATTGACCACGTGCAATGCCAGCGGCTGGAGCGAGCGCAAGTGCATTTCGCGACCGCCCGCCATGCGAATCTCCTTGTCGGGGCACACGAAGCGCACCACGGCGAGGATCTTGAGGCACTTCTGCGGGCTCAACTGCCAGGTGCCCGCTAGCGGCGTCCCTTCGAAGGGCATCAGGAAGTTGACCGGCACGGAATCCGAGTTGAGCTCGCGCAAGGCGAAAAGCGCTTCCACGAGTTGTTCATCCGTCTCGCGCATCCCCACGATCAAACCGGAGCACGGAGAAAGCCCCGCACCCTTGGCGCGCTCCACGGTGTCCACGCGGTCCTGGTAGGTGTGCGTGGAACAAATGCTCTCGTAATTGGACTCGGCGGTGTTGAGGTTGTGGTTGTAAGCATCCACGCCGGCGTCACT
>JAKDKI010000257.1 GCA_030453435.1 Kocuria sp. | reverse complement strand
TCCCGGGTGTGGAGGTGCCCGAGGTGACGGAATCGTCCATGAACCCCGAGCGCCACGGGCGGGACCTGGCCGAGCTGTTCAAGCAGGACGACCAGAACATCCTGGTGGTTGCCAACAAGTACCAGACCGGGTTCGATCAACCGCTGCTGGTTGCCATGTATGTGGACAAGCAGCTTTCCGGGATCGCGGCAGTGCAGACTCTCTCCCGTCTGAATCGCCGAGCGGACGGCAAGGACAACACGTACGTGCTGGACTTCGCCAATGACCCGGACAAGATTCTCGAGGCGTTCCAGGAGTACTACGAGGAAGCCGAGATCGTGACCGCATCCGACCCGGATCTTGTGGCCAAGCAGATGACCAAGCTGGATGTTTCGGGCATTTACACGCGCGGCGAGGTCAACCAAGTGTGGACCGCGTGGACCAAGGTGCGGGGCAAGCACAGTGGCCTGTCGGCGGGCATGGACCCCGCGGTCGAGCGCTTCATGCACAAGTGGGAACGGGCGATATACGACGACGACGACGAGGCTCGCGAGGAGCTCGAGGAGTTCCGTTCGCTGCTGAACAACTATGTGAAGGCGTATGCGTTCTTCTCCCAGATCCTGAACTTCGGGGACGAGTACTACCTGAAGCTGTCAGTGTTCGCAGATCTGTTGGCGCGTCGGCTCAATTCGGAGCTGGATTCTGGAGCGCGGGAGATCGTGGACGCCGATGACGTGGTGCTCACCCATTACCGGCTGGAGAAGCAGCGTGAAGCTGACTTGAAGCTCCAGGAAGGCGAGGCGTCCGGACTGCAAGGCATGACCGAGGCCGGCATGAAGCGCGAACAGGAACGGAAGCGGGCGGCTAAGGCCGAGTTAATCGAGAAGGTCAACGAGCTGTTCGGGGATTTGGAGCTCGGGGAGCAGTTCCTGGTGGCCGGGATGGAGCAGTACACATCCATCGTGGCCGAGGACGAGAAGCTCAAGATGCAGGCGCGGAACAACACCAAGGCGGACTTCGCGTTCTCACCGCACCTGGTGGAGCGGTCCGGGGACGGCGTGTGGTCCCAGCAGATGGGGTCGGCCGAGTTCTCTAAGCGGTTGCAGGAGCTGGGACAGCGGGAGTTGGTGTCGCTGCTGCTGGCTAACGGGTTGTATGAGCGGTTGCGTGGGGAGGCTAGTTAGGGCCACGGGTACCGTTTCGAATATTTCGATTATTTACTACACTGGAGTCATGACAACCAACGCCCAGGAACGATCAACCGTGGCGCCCAGCCCTGCGCATAAGGAAGAGCTCAAGGCTCTTTCTCGATTCCTCGATGGCACTCCCGCCGCGAAAGACAGGCAGATCCCCTACCTTGTGTCCCCCGCTGGCGACAAGCAGGAGATCCCCGCAGAGGTCTACTTCTTGCTTACTCACGTGGTGGACGCGCTCGCCAACGATCGAGGCGTGTCTGTGGTGCCTACCAACACAAGGCTGACCACCCAACAAGCCGCCGATCACCTTGGGATCTCCCGCCCAACGTTGGTAAAGCTGTTGGAGCAAGGTGACATCCCTTTCACGAAAGTTGGCAGGCATCGCAGAGTGCTTCTGACTGACCTCGTTGGTTACGAAAAAGATCTAGAGGAACGACGTCGCGAAGGTCTCCGACTGGCGACCCAAGAAGCAGCGAACGACGGCACCTACTTCGACACTCCAACAGACTCGTCCACTCGGTGACCGATTATGTCGTTTCCAGTGGTACTCGATGCCTGTGTGCTGATCCCGATGCCAATCACAGATCTACTCCTTCGCTTAGCAACAGCCAAACAGTTCAGGCCGCTTTGGTCGGATGAAATTTTGGACGAGGTAGAGCGTAACTTGGTAGGGAAGCTCAGCAAGGAGCCATCAAGCGCCCGCAGGCGAGTAGACGCCATGCGGAACTTCTTCCCCGACGCTCTTGTAGAGAACTACGAGAGCTTAGTGCCAGGCATGACCAACGATCTCAAGGACCGGCACGTGCTGGCAGCTGCGGTGCGAGCAGGTGCTGAGCTCATTGTTACTTTCAATGGGAAAGACTTCCCCGCCACCTCGCTCAGGCCTTACGACATTGGGGTTAGATCTCCCGATGACTTCCTACTCGATCAATTGGACTTAGACACTCCAACGGTGTGCGCGATCGCTCATGAAGTGGTCACAGATATGCGTAATCCGAAGATAACTTGGGGTGAATATCTTCACGGACTATCCCAGGCGGGACTGCCACTGTTCGCCAATGAACTAGCTCAGAAAGCACCTTCGTTCGCAGCCGGTCACGAGGGCGCACCTCAGCGGAGATTTGGTCAATCTCGGACCGTTGACAATTGAGCACGCTCTCGAGCTGGCGGAGGCCATTGCGGAAGACGATCTCTACAAGGTCGGGTTCACCCGGCGCCAAGCAGGACGGGGTACTGCGCAATCACGGTGTACGGCGGGAGGGAAACATGGGCGACGTCGTCGTCTTTTCGATCATCGACCGCGAGTGGCCCACCGTGCGGCTGGGGCTGAGTGAGAAAGTCCGGTCATTCACCGATTAGGGTCTGACATGCGCGTTCAGTGCATCGTAAGCGACCGCCGAGTAACCACGCCTCCAGCTCCGGAGGCCGCCGCGCTATTGGCGGTAGGTTCGGAGGCATGGTCGGCAGTGTCAGGGAGACAACACATCTCATTCCGGGGGTAGCTGTCTGCCTTCTGGTTGCCGGCGTTTCTTGGCTCGTTTCGGGAGCCATTCCAGGACTCAGTGCCCTCTTGATCGCCATTTTGTTAGGTGCCCTGTGGCGCAATCTGCTGCCGCTCCCGGAGACCTTGAACTCCGGCGTGGACTTCTCCTCCGTGAAGCTGCTGCGCACGGGGATCATCCTTCTGGGCTTCCAATTGTCACTGTCGACCATTCTCGATCTGGGGCCGGGCGTGCTGCTCGTAGTGCTGATGTCCGTGGCCGTGACCTTCGGGGCAACCCTGTGGATCGGCCACTTGATGGGCATCGGCTTGGCTCAGCGGTTGCTGATCGCGTCCGGATTCTCGATCTGCGGTGCAGCTGCCGTGGCGGCCACGGAGGACGCTGCCCGCGCTAGTAAAGAGGAAACGGCCACAGCACTGGCCTTGGTGGTCTTCTTCGGAACCTTGATGATCCCGCTGGTTCCTTTCATGGGGCATCTGCTGGGCTTGCCGGATGAGTCCTTGGGCATGTGGATCGGCGGCTCCACGCACGAGGTGGCCCAGGTCGTGGCGGCGGGTGGCGCCGTCGGCGGGGGTGCGCTGGCTGTCGCAGTGACCGTGAAGCTGGCCCGTGTTCTCATGTTGGCCCCGGTTATCGCGGGCATCACCGTCTACATGAATCGGAAGGGCGAGCAGGGCGCGGGTAAGCGGCCGCCCCTGGTGCCGCTGTTCGTAGTGGGGTTCGTGATCGCCATGCTGATCCGCACGGCAGGAATCCTCCCGGAGAGCGCACTCGAGGTTTTCCAAGTAGTGCAGACGCTTTTGCTGGCCGCGGCGATGTTCGCGCTGGGATTGGGCGTGCATTTCAAGACCCTGCTGCGGGTCGGCGGGCGGCCGGTGCTCCTGGGTTTGCTGTCCACGCTGGTGATCATGGCGGTGTCACTGGGTGGGACTGTGGTGTTTCCGCCGGGGTAAAACACACGGCATGAAGAAGAAGCGCATTGCTTCTCATGAATCAGATTATGACCGGTTCAACATCAATGACCCCGCGTAGTGTTGCGCGTCACACAATGACGGTAAGAATGAACAACGCCGGTCTTCGAGACCGCGCGACGCACCTTTGATCCTCGCGCGTCTGCCGAGCGACACCTCTCCAACTGTGATTCATGGAGGCAACATGCCACGTCCCATCAGTCGACGCTCATTGCTCATGGGCATGTCGTCGGTGTCTGCATTGGCGATGCTTTCGGGCTGTTCATCCGGCCC
>JAKDKI010000256.1 GCA_030453435.1 Kocuria sp. | reverse complement strand
AGCTTGTCCTGGGGGCAGTGGTCGGTGTGCAGGGCAATGTTGACGTCGTAGTTCTTGGCGACCTCGCGGGCGAACGCGGCCATGGCCAGCGAACCGGTGACCATGTCCTTGACCGAGGAACCGGACCAGTAGGCGGCACCGCCGGTCGACGCCTGAATGATGCCGTCCGAACCGGCCTCTGCGAAGCCACGGATTGCGGCGTTCAGGGTCTGGGATGAGGTCACGTTGATGGCCGGGTAGGCAAAGCCCCTTTCCTTGGCCCGGTCGATCATCTCGGCGTAAACGTCAGGGGTTGCGATGGGCATGAAGTGCTCCTTCTACTGGATTCCCGATGCACGGTTGAGCCGTGGCCTGTGGGCCTGGTCTCAAGTCTAGTGGACGGGAGATTCACACTTTCGTGAGAGTCACTGAGAAATCACTTCCGCCAGCGTGATCCGGTCCATGGATTCGCTCCGCGTCATCGACGTCCAGAAACGGCACACCTGGTTCTCCGCAGTCCGGACCAACAAACTGTCCTTCTTGGGCTTCAACAGGTCTTCTTCCTCACCGCGCACCACGCGGTCGAACAGCGCCTGGGCTTCTTCGTGCGAAAGCGGGTTCGAGCGGCGAACCTTGTAGTTCAAGTTGCTACTGCGGAAATCACCTTCGACGATGACGACGAACTGGTTCACGGGGTTCTCCTTTGATCGATGTTCTCGTACTTCGATCATCCGCTGTCACGGCGGGTCAGCACATCCGCCACCGGGCTGAAGTTTCGCAGCTACAACTCATCCCGCCAGATCTCCTCGAGCTTGTCCGCGAGTTCCACCGGCCTACTGAGCGCGACGGGGTGCTCGCCACCCATTTCGTCTGGATCGATGTGCAAACGTTCCCTGGTCAGTTTCCGGAGGAAATCTACGGGAAACTACCTGTCGTCCCGGCAGATCAGCACCCGAGTTGGGGTGTTAGGCCACGTCTCGAGCGGCAGTGGGTCCTGGAACGGGCGTCCTGACTGGCCGACCGCGTGCGCCGTAACCTCTTCGACCATGTAATCGGAGAGCTCGTGTAAGAAGACATTCTGTGGATCGTCATCCTGCTCCGGTGCCCATCCGCGCCGCACAGCCTGCTCTTGCCGGGCCTGTGCATAGCCAGTGTTCTCCCACCAGTCGCCCGGCGACTCCCCCGGGAGGGGGATCATGGGCGTCAGCAGGATGAGCAGTTGGGCGTTTACCCGGTCTGTAATGAGCGTCCCCGTGTAGGCACCTAACGACTGGGCGACAATGACCACGTCCCGGGCATCGCCAATGGCGTGTGCTGAGATGTCCGCATATGCCTCAAGGCCGGCCGAGTCATCGGCGCACGGAAGTTCCACGGTGATCACGCCGTGCCCCCGTGCGCGCAGTTCATCGGCCACCAGGTGCCAGCGCCAGGGCGTGCTCGCTGCGGGTGGGATGAGCGCAAAAGTAGTTGTGGTTGCCGGGTTCTCGGGGGAACTCACAACGCACCTCTCGTTTCAGTCGAGGAAGACTGCCGCGGCCCGTCTGTGGCCAGTTTCCGCCCCGCATAGAACTTGGTGCCGTAAACGATCGCGAAGAGCATGACCAGCAGCAGGCCGATGCTCGCGATGGGCACCACGTCAATGGGCAGCGTGTAGGCCATGATCACGCGAGCTACGGCGTCCAGGATGAAGGCCAGCCCCCAGGCGAGGGTCATGGTGCGGAAGATTTTCCGGAAGAACGGGTTGGTGTCCCAGTCGTGCTCCCACTGGGCGGCGGCGTCGGCAGGCATAACCGCAATGGTGGCTTCGAACAGGACTGGGCGGCGGCCGGCCAGGGAGATCAAGATCCAGAGGCCGATGAGCGCGGTGAGCCAACTTTCCCGGGCCAGCAAAAGCCGGGGGTCGGCGCTGAACATCCCCACGGCCGTTCCGATGGCCAGGATGCTGAGAGTGAAGACGCCCAGTCGGTCGATCCGGCGGGTGCGGACGGTGGTGACGGCGATGCGGATTAGCGGCCCCACGGCACCGAGCATGATAGCCAACCACGGATCCGCGCCCGCCAACCGCAACCCGTAGTAGATGGCGAAAGGTAGAACCAGGTCGATACCAATCATTCCGGCCAGGGCTTTCTTGCGTCGCTCAGGCGGCGGCTTGCCCGGAACAGGCGGAGGCTGATCGGGAACCGGAGAATCACGTTCTACCGGCGGTGGTTTCGCAATGCGTTTCATGATGAATCCTCGGTTCGGTGAGTGCCTGTCGCGAGCTCCACCACGGAGAGAAGTTCGCGGGTGTAAGCGCCCAGATAGAACGACGGGTCAACGACCAAGCGCCCGGACGCGGTGTCGATCGCGCTCCTGATGATGATGGCCAGGTAATGCGCATCGAACTCTCGGAAGTCCCCGCTGCCCTGCCCCTCGCGCAAAAGTTCCTCGAGGTGCGCCAGCACCGGGTCTTCCCCCTGAGGAACAAAACTGTGAGTGCCGTCCGCCCCGCGAGCGTTGGAGACGATCTCCACCACGGCTCGGATTTCGGCCGCGTGTTCTTCCAGGAAGTGCAGGTTGGTCCGCACGTAGGCCGCGATTTTTTCGCCGGGGCTCGTCTCGTGGGACAGCGCCTCCGCGATGGCTTGGCCCGCTCGCCCGTACACGTCGAAAACCACGCTGGACAGCAGATCGTCCTTGCCGGAGAAGTAATACAGCACCACGCTCTTGCTGATCCCGGCCCGCCGCGCAATTTCCGCGAGTGACGCGCCCGAATAGCCAGACTCCGCCAACACCTCGATGGCGCACTTCATGATCTGAGTCCGCCGAGCCGATTCGGTGAAGGTGGGATTCGAGCCTGTCTGCACACTGTTTGACCGCATGGTCTATTCGTAGACCGATCGGTCAGATACGGATAGAGCTACCCCTATCCGGAACTCAAGCAGGAACGCCCCCGCCCGACCGCGGGGGCGCCCGGTCTTACTCCAGCTGGCCCAGAACCTCGTTCAGGGCTTCAGTGGAAGAGGGGTGCGTCCAGATACCGTCACGCAGTTCGCTCGCGGTCACCCCGGCGCGCATTGCCAGCGCCACCAGGTTGATGACCTCCTGCGAATCCACGTGGAACAACCGGGTGCCCAGCACCTGGTCGGTTTCGGCATCGACGACAAACTTGATCACGCCGCGCGGATCCTGCACGGCCTTGGGGCGGGGCATGGCCTTGATGTCGGCCACCATGGCAGTCGCGACCTTCACGGAGCGCCCGGCCTCCCGAGCTTCGCCTTCGGTCATACCCACAGCCGACAGCGGCGGCGTCAAGAACGTGGTGGTCGGCACGGCCACGCGCGAGGACACGGGCCGCGAGCCATCCCCGGTCAACGCGCTCATGACCACGCGGCTGTCATCCAGGGACAGGTAGGTCTGCTGCGGGCCGCCGTGCACGTCACCCATGGCATAGACGCCCTCGGCCGTTGTGCGCAGGTGATCGTCCACGACCACCGCACCCTTGTCATCGACCTCGACGCCAGCCGCTGCCAAGTTGAGCCCCTCGGTGGCGGGCTTGCGCCCGGTGGCGACCAGAACGGCGTCGGCATCGATGGACTCGCCACCGGACAAGGCAACGGCCAGCGCGCCGTCGCGCGCCTTGATCGCGTCCGCAGACGCGTCCGTTCGTAGCGTGATTCCCGCGTTGGTCAGCACGTCGACGACGACGCCGCGCACGTCGTCGTCCTCGTTCGGCAAGATCGTCTCGCCGCGGGCGATCACGGTGACCTGCGATCCGAAATTGCTGAACATCGAGGCGAACTCCAGGCCGATGGGACCACCGCCGATGATCGCCAGGCGCTGCGGGAACGGCTCCGCGTGCTGGATGGAGGTGGAGTCATAGACGCCGGGCAGGTCGATGCCGTCGATGGGCGGCATGACCGGTGTAGCGCCGGTGTTGATGACCACGGTCTCGGCGGTGATGCGCAGATACTCGGCCA
>JAKDKI010000255.1 GCA_030453435.1 Kocuria sp. | reverse complement strand
TTCGTGGTGCTGCAGGTCATCGCGCTGGTGTGGGTGTACCGGGTGGCTCCGGAGACCAAGGACAAATCGTTGGAGGAGCTGGAGCACTACTTCCGCGCCGGGTAGTGGACAATGGTTTGTCAGCCCCGTCCGCCGCACCCCGGTGTCAACGCCATGTGAGGAAACCGCCCGTGTCCTGTGAGCTCAGCGAAACCGCCACGCCGGAAGACTTCGCGCGCCCGCGCTGGGTCGGCCAGCCGGACGTCCGCGAGCGAGCGCAGCGCTTGAGCCAGAAGTTCGAAGAGGCCTACGGCCGCGCCCCGGTGGGCGTGTGGGCCGCGCCCGGACGCGCCAACCTCATGGGCGAGTACGTGGATTTCTCTGGTGGCATGTGCCTCCCGTTCGCCCACCAATACGTGACCTTGACGGCCGCGGCTCCTCGCGAGGACGGTGTGCTTAACGCCCAGTCCATGCAGGACGCGGACGAGTCCGTGGCCGATGATCGCCCCCGCTCGACCCGCATCAGCGACATCGGACCCGGGGCCATCTCAGGTTGGTTCGGCTACGTGGCTGGCGTGGCCTGGGGCATGAACCGGGTAGCGCGCGGTGAAACCACTCACCCGGTTGCGGTGCCCGAGATCGGGCTCCCCACCGATTTCGGGGCGGACCTGATGGTTGATTCCACGGTACCCATCGGTGCCGGGCTGGCTTCCTCTGCCGCCCTCGAATGCTCCACGGCGCTCGCTTTGTTCTCGCTGAACACGGGCAACGATCACCCGGACGACGCGCTGCGCCGCGCCCTCGCTCGTGCCTGCATGGATGCAGAGAACTACATCGTGGGCGCCAACACGGGCGGTCTGGACCAAACGGCATCTCTGCGCTCGCATGCCGGCGAGATTCTGGCGCTGGACTGCCGCGATTTCGACGTCGCCCGCTTGCCCGCCGATCCCGCGCTCGCCGGTCTCACGTGGCTGGCAGTAGATACACGCGCACCGCACAAACTCGCGGACGGTCAGTACAGTTCCCGACGAGCCGAGTGTGAGGCCGCGGCGGCGGTCCTGGGCGTAGCTACCCTCCGTGATGCGTTGCCCGAACACCCCACCCCCGACGACGCCGCTGCCGTCCTCGCCCGCTTCGAGCACCTTCTTGAGGCGGGGGCGGAGCTTACCGAGGACCGTGAGAACACCCGATTGAGGCTGCGGCACTCGATGACCGAGATGGTTCGCTCCGTGCAGATCGCGGATGAATTGCACACGGATGCTCCGGACTGGTCTTTAGTAGGCCAGTTGCTGGTGGAGGGCCACGAATCCATGCGCGACGACTGCCAGGTCACCGTCCCGGAACTTGATGCCGCGGTGGACGGGTGCCTGAACGCGGGTGCGCTGGGCGCCAAGGTGGTCGGGGGCGGCTTTGGCGGATCCGTGATCGCTTTGGTGCCGTTGGACACCGTGGACCGGCTGGCAGCCTCCGTGCAATTGTGCTTCGCCCAGAATGGGTTCCGGGAACCGCTGTTCCTGACCCTGCAACCGTCCGAAGCGGGGCGCAGGATCCTCTGACGTTCGCCCGGCTCGGTCTCAAACCCGTGTTGAACATTCTGGGCAGAGGTTCGTCAGAATGAGGCTAGGAATCGTGCGATCTTCTGCCACAAATGTCACTCACCCCTAGGAGCCACCCGTGTTCGCAGCGGCCAGTGCCAAACGACGACTCAAGCGTGGACTTGCAGCCCTCAAAACCGGGGATAGCGCAGCGGCCCGAGAGTCCTTCGACGCGTCATTGCGTACCGCACGCCTGGGTGAGGTGTGGCTGGTAGCTGGTGATGCGGCGTCGTCGTTGGGGGATCTGGCGCGGGATGCAGATGACTTGCCAGGCGCGGAACACAACTATCGGCTGGCTGCGACCCAGTACAGGCGTGCCCCGCGGTCCGCGCGTTCTGTGGGCGGACGGGTACGGTGTCTGGAGAATCTGGGGGACGTCCTGCTGCTCGAGGGGCGCCCGTGGGATGCGTATCGCGAATTCCAGGATGGGGCCAAGGCAGCCGGGGTGGATCCATCACGGCCCACGGGTACGACGGACGGTGTGGAGTTCGTCTCGCGCGAGGACCTGCGCTGGACCTCACACCTAGCCACCGCCGCCCAGGCAGCAGGTCGCCGCAAACTGGCGAACGACCACTACGAAAGGGTTCTCGCGGGCTGCGAACTGCGCGGGGACATCGCCGGGCAGATCATGTGTTGGAAGGGTCTCGCGGCGCTCGCCGAGGACATGATGGCCTGGAACGACGCCGCTCACGCCCTCTACAACGCCAGTAACCTTTATCCCGCGCTGCCGGATCCGGAGGCACACACGCGGGAGTGGGTGCAATGTTTGCGGGATCTGGGGACCGTGTACAAAACCCTGGGTCGCCGTGACGAACAGGTGCGGGCGTTCAAGCTCGCTGTGCGTCTTGAGCAGGTGGACAGCTCAGCACGGAGTGCGGCTACTTCTGATAGTGGTACCGACACTGCAAGATGACAAGGTCTTCATCAACGACTAGGTAAACCAGTCGGTGCTCATCAGTGATTCGTCGAGAATACGCATCCGGGATGCCGTACTTGAGACGCTCTGGTTTTCCTATGCCCTCAAACGGATCGCGGAGACAGTCATCGATCACACGGTTGAGACGTTTGAGAACAGCCCGATCGAGGCGCTGCCAGACCTTGTAGTCCTCCCACCCGTTCGACGAGAAAACCAATCTCATGAGCGATCAAGATCATGCTCAGTGGTAGCCCCGCGAAGCACTTCCTCATACGAGTCCAGTAACCGTCGGGCGTTCTCGGGGGACCGGAAGAGGTACGCGGTTTCCTGCCAGGCGGCGTAATCTTCAGCCGCCATCAGAACGGCGTTCCCGTTCTTTGACGTGATTTCCACCGGTGCGCGGTCATCATGAACCTGTGAGATCAGGGGAAACAAAAGGCGACGAGCTTCGCTGGCGGTGATGCTCATGGCAGGTCCTTTCATAAAGGTGGTACAAAATATTGTACCACCTAAGGAATGGTCCCGTAGCACTACCCCGACCAGCGCGCAGGCGTGCCCAGATAGTGAGACAATGGCGCACGATGAGCACCACGAATCTTGAGACCACGGACCGGGAGCCGGCCGTGTTGAACCTGAAACCATTGCAGTTGGGACCGTTGACTATCGACGTGCCCGTGGTTCTGGCACCCATGGCGGGGGTGACCAACAAGTCTTTCCGCAAGCTGTGCCGCGAGTACGGCGGGGGACTCTACGTCACCGAAATGGTCACCGCGCGGGCCTTGGTGGAACGCCGCCCGGAGTCGCTGCGGATCATTCATCACGATCCGGATGAGACTCCGCGCTCGATCCAGATCTACGGTGTGGATGCGGTCAACGTGGGCAAGGCCGTGCGCATGGTCGCGCAGGAGGACCGTGCGGACCACATCGACCTGAACTTCGGTTGCCCGGTCCCCAAGGTCACCAAGCGCGGCGGCGGTTCCGCGCTGCCGTGGAAGACCGACTTGTTCCGGGCGATCATCCGCACAGCGGTGCAGGAGGCCTCCGAGGCGAATATCCCGGTGACGATCAAGATGCGGATCGGCATCGATGACGAGCACCAGACCTACTTGGACGCCGGCCGCATGGCGCGTGATGAAGGCGTTGCCGCGGTGGCTCTCCATGGGCGCACTCTGCAGCAGCACTACTCGGGCAAAGCCGATTGGGAATTGATCGCGCGGCTCCGCGAAGCACTGCCGGACATCCCCTTACTCGGTAACGGCGATATTTTCTCGGCAGAGGACGCCGTGCACATGGTTGAGCAGACCGGCGTGGACGGCGTGGTGGTGGGCCGTGGTTGCCAGGGTCGCCCGTGGCTGTTCGGTGATTTGCAGGCGGCTTTCGAGGGTAGTCCCAAGCGCTACAAGCCCGGGGTCCGCAAGGTCGCGGAAACCATTTACCGGCACGCCGAGCTGCT
>JAKDKI010000254.1 GCA_030453435.1 Kocuria sp. | reverse complement strand
CTTGCCGTATAGGCTCTAACCGCTAGACCAGTCCAACTACTGGGGACCAGTTCATTTCGAACGACCGGGGATTCGTCATGGGTGGGGACATGCGCGTGCTAGTGACCCGTAATCGTCCGGTGTTCACGGGACAACTCGATGTAATGTTCGGCATTCTGCCGCACACCGGCCCGCTCATCCTCCGTGAGCTCGCGACGAACTTTGCCGGGCACACCGGCGACCAGCGAGCCGGGAGGAACCTGTGTGCCTTCCAGCACCACGGCCCCTGCAGCGATCAAACTCCCGGTGCCAATCACGGCGCCATTGAGAACCGTGGCGTTCATGCCCACGAGAACTTCGTCCTCGAGTGTGCAACCGTGCACGACCGCACCGTGGCCCACACTCACGCGTTCACCAATGGTGCAAGGGTGGCCCGGATCGGAATGAACGGACACGTTGTCCTGAAGGTTCGAATCCGCTCCGAGGCGCAAGGGAGACCTGTCGCCTCTCACAACGGCTCCGTAGAAGACTCCTGCCCCGGAGCCGATCTCCACGTCACCGATCAGGGTGGCATTGGGCGCGACAAATGCCGTATCCGCAACCTTCGGTTCGTGATTGCCGTAGGGGAGGGAAAGGTGTTGCGCCGCGCCGGCGGATTTACTGTGTGTCATGAAGCACAGCTTAGCCACCGGTGCTACAACTCAGCGGTCCTCGCTACCGTCGGACACCGACTGCCGACGGAGCCGAGCCAGTGCCTTCTCGGGCCGGCGCGAGGCGCGGTGACGCAGAGACACGGAGATCTTCTGACCGCCCTTGAGCACGTACTCGGCGCCATTGACGTGGATGGTCACCGGGCCGGCCTTCGACGAGGTGCCTTCCAATTCCAGGATGTCCTGGTCGATGGAAACCTCGATGACCTGTCCGCGGTACAACACCGTGAAATCCACGGCCTGCAGCTCACGCGGCAGGGTGGGGCGGAACTCCAGCCAGTCACCGCGCACGCGCAGCCCGGCATACGCGCGGGTAATCACGTCTACCGAGCCGGCCATCGCACCCAGGTGGATACCCTCGCCGGTGGTGCCGCCCTGAGTGTCGTCCAGATCCACCATGAGGGCGTCCTGGAAAGAACCCCAGGAGCGGTCAGGATCCAGCCACGCCAGAACCGCCGCGTTGACCACGCGGGACAGTGAGGATCCGTTGGAGGATCGTGCGATGTAGTGATCCACGGTGCGCTGCACGGTGTCGTGGTCGATGCTGTACCCCATCCGCTCGAGTTCTTCGATCAGGCCCTCGGGGCCCAGCAGATAGACCAACATGATGGTGTCAGCTTGCTTCGTCAGCTTGTAGTTGTTGGTCAGGTCGCCTTCGTTCTCCAACAGCAGGTCCAGGCGGCCGATGTTGTGGTACTTGGCGCGGTAGAAGTCCCAGTCCAACTCGGCGAGTTGGTCGTAACCCTCGAACTGAGAGATGGTGCCGTCCGAGTTGAACGGTACGTACATGTTCTTGGCCATGTTCAGCCAGGTCTGAACCTCCTGGCTGGAGATCTCGAAACGGGTTTCGAGCTCCTCGCGCTGGTGCTCGACCATGTCGTTGAAGATGTGCGCCGAGTGGCGGAACAACCACGACGCCAGAATATTGGTGTACGCGTTGTCCTTGAGTCCGCCACCGTGCTGGCCCGCGGGGCCATCGTGGTACTCGTCCGGACCCATGACACCGGCAATGTGATACTTGCCGTCGTGGGAGTCGTACTCGGCCAGGGAGGCGAATAGGCGCGTGATTCCGACGATCAGTTCGGAACCGTGGCCGGAGAGCCAGTCGATGTCCCCGGTCGATTCGTAGTACACCCAGGCGTTGTACGCGATGGCCAGGCCCACATGGAACTGGCGCCAGGAGTTGTCGGGCAACCAGCGGCGTGAGTGGTGGTTGTACAGCTCCGGAGGGGTTTCTTCGCTTCCGTCGGAGCCGGACTGCCACGGGAACGCAGTGCCGTACAGGCCGAATTCCTGGGCGCGGTGACGGGCCATGGGGAGTCGCCGCCACCGATAGGACAGCAACGAGCGGGTCACGTGCGGGTGGCGCATGTTGACCACGGGCAGGATGAACAGCTCGTCCCAGAAGATGTGGCCGCGGTAGCCCTCGCCGTGCAGGCCGCGAGCGGGCACACCAGCATCGCGCAGCGACAGGTGAGGGGCCAGCGTTTGGGCGGTGTGGAACAAATGGGTGCGCATGGCCAACTGGGTACTGCGCGATTCGGTAGAGTCCTCGGCCGCGTCGAGGGTGACCTCGTAGCGATCCCACAACCGGGCCCATTCGATCTCGTGCGAGGTCAGCAACTTGCGCACGCCGAACGGGGTACGATCCAACTCGGCCAGGGCGCCTTCGCGCGGTGAGCTGATGGCGGCGTCGCGACTGGTGACCACGGCGGTGGTGCTGTCGATGACGACCGGCTGGTCGGACGAGACATGGATCAGGTGGCGTCGGAACTCGATACCACCGGGGCGCACCTCACGGCGTTCGTTGCTGGGCACTTCGCTTTCCACACGGGTGCGCTGGGCCATGGCGATTTCGATTTTCGACTGTGAGGTCCGCACCAGGGACAGCAGCGTCTCGTGCTCGTCCGGCAACGTGGTGGACTCCAGCAGCATCAGGTGGTGAGAGTTGAGTTCCTTGTACTCTGCCACTCCGCTGTTGGTCACGGCGGGATCGATACCGGTGCGCACGTGTAACCGCCCCGAGAAATTCCGGGGAGTCAATGTGGTTTCCTGGGCGCCGAGGTGACGGTGTCGCAGGGACACGAGGCGACGTTGCACCACGTCCAAGCTGCGGATCGTACCGTCCGCAGTGGGTTCGGGGTCGCTGAGAGTCAGGGTGCGGGTCAGTAGGCCTCGGCGCAGATCCAGGGACACGTGCTCCTTGGACGGCTGAAGACCACCCTCGGACCACCACTCACCTTCCGCGAATCGCAGGTCGAGGTGGAGCCAGTTGGGGGTGTTGACCATGGACTCGTGCTCGGCGTCGCGTCCGTTGATGTTGCTCTGCACACGATTGAACACACCGGCCAGATACGTACCGGGGTAGTGCACGTCATTGGCCGGGAACTCGCTGGCCGCGCCGCGCACGCCCATGTAGCCATTGGCCAGGGTCAACAGTGACTCACGGCGCGGTTCGTTCGCCGGGTCGAAGCCCTCGAAGGCCAGGGTCCAGGGGTCATCGCGCAGGGCGCCGAGGTCCACCTCTCCTACGTCATTGAGCACCACGTGTGCCCCCGCGCGGTACAGCCGATCACGGGCGCTGTCTCGGTTGATGCCCACCACCAGGCCGAACCCCCCGGCCACACCGGCCTGCACACCGGCCACGGCGTCCTCCACGACCACCGAATTCTCCACGGGAACGTTCAGCAGACGCGCGCATTCCAGGAAGGTGTCCGGAGCGGGTTTGCCGGGCAGATTCTGTTGGGCGGCCATGTTGCCGTCCACAATCTCGTCGAAGATGTCGGACAAGCCGGCGGCAGCCAGCACCACACCGCTGTTGCGGCTGGCAGTGACGAGACCCACGGGGACGCCGGCGGTCCGGAGACGCTTGATGAGGTCCACGGTGCGGGGGAACACCCGTACTCCGTGTTCCTTCAGTTCCGCGTGGAAGAAGCCGTCCTTGGTGGCCGACTGGCCCTGAACGGTCCAGTCGCCGGCCTTAGGGTCCGCGTCGTTGCGGGCCTCGGGCAGCATGGCGCCGCGGGCCGCGAGCAAGGCGCGGACGCCGTCCTCGCGGCGTCGTCCGTCAACGTAGGTGCGGTACTCGCCCAAGGGATCAAAAGGGGAGCGGTCGATCTCTCCGCCCGGCTCGGCGGGTTCGAGGCGTTCATCGACCAGAATGGCGTCGAAAAGCTGCTGCCATGCGCGCGCGTGCACGCTCGCGGTGTCCGTGACCACGCCGTCCATGTCGAAGATGACGGCTGAGTAGCGGGTCC
>JAKDKI010000253.1 GCA_030453435.1 Kocuria sp. | reverse complement strand
GGGGGTTTTCGCGGGTGGCCCACCCGGATTTAAAACCCCGCCGGGGGGTTCCCCGCCTTTGGAACCCCCCGCTGCTGTGCTCCGACCGGATTCTCACCCGGTCGGCACATGAGGTTGGTCAGCCGCGGTCGTCGCGGCGCCGCAGGTAGCGTTCGAACTCGCGGGCAATGGCGTCACCGGTGGCCTCGGGGAGGTCCACGGTGTCTTTGGCTTCCTCCAGCTGGCGGACGTAAGCGGCGACCTCGGGATCTTCCTCGGACAGCTCGTTGACGCCGCGTTCCCACGCCTCGGAATCCTCGACGATCGGTTCCACGGGTAGCGAGATGCGCAGGAGTTCCTCCAGCTGGCGCAGCAGCGCGAGTTCGGCTTTGGGGGACGGCGATTGGGCCACGTAGTGCGGGACGGCCGCCCACATGCTGATGGTCGGGAATCCTGCGAGCGCGGCCATATGCGACAGGACACCCGCAATTCCGGTGGGGCCCTCGTACTGGGGCGCCTCGATATTGAGCTCGTCGCGCAGTTCCTCGGTGTCCGAGGTCAGAGTGACCGGAATAGGTCGTGTGTGGGGGACATCGGCCAGCAGGGCACCGATCATGACCACGAAATCCACGTCCAGGGTGGTGGCCTGTTCGAGCAGCTCCGCGGTGAACGTGCGCCACTTGTAGGAGGGCTCCCAGCCATGGAGCAGTACCAGTTCCAAGTTCGTTCCGGGGACCGAGGCCTTGGAGAGCTTGGTAGTGGGCCACTGAAGTTTGGGCTCACCGCTCAGGCCCCGGCGGACCACGGGCCGGGAGTACTGGTAGTCGTAGAAATCATCGGGGGAGACCTCGAAGACCTCGCGCGCGCCGTAATGCTCACTCATGAGCTTGAGGGCGTCGGTGGCTGCGTCACCGGCATCGTTCCAGCCCTCGAAGGCCGCGATCATCACGGTGACCTTCTCGGTTTCGTCGCCGTCGCGGACCACGCCGAAGGGGCCGACCTGCGGTTGCGAATTCTTCTCGTCAAACGTACTCACCGTTCCACTGTACGGCCAGCGGGGATGCAGTACCACGAGTGGTGATCCAGGAGCTTCCCCGGGCACACGTTTAACATGGGCTCATGCCTGTTGAACGTCCCGGAGACCACGCCCGCCCTACCGAGCGGGCGTTCGCATGAGCGGCGGTTCGGCGGCCCCGCGAGGGCTCCGCCTGGGGCGTATCGGCGGCGTGGATATCCACCTGGACCGTTCCTGGTTCGTGATCGCCGTCCTGACCGTCATTCTTTACGGTCCCATTCTGTGGCGGCTGTATCCCGGGCTGGGGTGGCTGAATCTGATCATCGCCTTCGGATTTGCCGTGGGATTGGCGTTCAGCGTTCTCGTCCACGAGATTGCACATGCCCTCGTGGGCCGGGCCGCTGGCTGGCCGGTGGGGCGCATTGTGCTCACGATCATGGGTGGCCACACCACCTTCGGGGCGGTGCGTGCGTCGCCGGGTTCCACCGCGTTGGTCTCCCTGGTGGGCCCGATCGCGAACATCATTCTGGCCGGGATCGGTACTGCCTTCATGCTCCTGGCACCCGCACAGAACGCTGGACCCGGGTGGGCTTTATTGCAGCTGCTGGTGTTCGCCAACTGGATTCTGGGCCTGTTCAATCTACTGCCCGGTCTGCCCCTCGATGGTGGCCGCGTGGTCGAGGCACTCGTGTGGCGGCTGACGGGTTCGGAGAGCAAGGGCACCACCGTGGCGGCGTGGTGCGGTCGAGGCCTGGCCATCCTGATCGTGGTGTGGATCCTCTGGCAGGGACTGTGGCGCTCGCCGATCACCCTGCTCATCATGCTCATGATTGCGGCCTTCATTTTCATGGGCGCGACCCAGGCCCTCAAACAGGCCAAGGTGTTGGGACGGGTCCACCCCTTACGCGCAGGCTCAATTGCCCGCCCCGCCCTCGAGTTCTCTCCTGACACGCCGCTCTCACTGGTGGACGCCTCCGTTCTGGCTGCCACGAGTCAGGGCTACAGCGGGTGGACTCCGGACGTCGTGGCGCGCAATGCCGCCTCGGGGTACCTCGGAGTGCTCAGCCCCCAGAGAGCCTTGACCGTGCCGGCCGAGCTGCGCGGAAGTACACCCGTGGGTAACGTCATGGAATGGGCTCCCGCGGAAGCATCCGCACCCACCGAGGAGCGGGGCGATGACCTGCTGCGCCACCTGGAAGCCAATGGATTCCCATGGCTGCTCATCCTTGACGCGGATCGCGCGGTGGTGGGCGTGGTGCACCACATGGATATCGCCCGCCACATCATGGGGCGATGAGGACTCCCACGCGCCACGGTGAGACAATGACAGATAGTGACCGGAGCGCCACGCGCGCCACCCCCTGATGAACGACACATCACACCTTTGTGAAAGCGAGCACATGACCGAGCAGTCGCACGAAAGCCCAGTAGCCGCCCAGACCGCAGCGCCCGTACGCGGTGCCGCCAACCGGAGGGGCCCTTTCCGCGTGGGCGAACGAGTGCAGCTCACCGACGACAGCGGCCGCATCACCACCATTACCCTGGCCGAGGGCGGCGAGTACCACACCCACCGTGGCGTGCTGGCTCACCACGAGTTGATCGGGGCTCCTGAAGGAACTGTGGTGACCAACTCCGGCGGCATCCAGTTCCAGGCCCTGCGCCCGCTGCTCAAAGACTTCGTGCTGTCGATGCCTCGCGGTGCCGCGGTGGTCTACCCCAAGGACGCCGGGCAGATCGTGACCATGGCTGACATCTTCCCCGGCGCTCGGGTGGTCGAGGCCGGAGTCGGTTCCGGTGCGCTCTCCATTTCTCTGTTGCGCGCGGTGGGCGATGAAGGCACGGTGCACTCTTTCGAACGTCGTGAGGAATTCGCGGACATCGCCCGCGGGAACATTGAAACCATGTTCGGCGGCCCGCACCCCGCGTGGAAGCTGACCCTCGGAGACCTCGCTGAGCAATTGCCGGAGGTCGAAGAAGCCGGTTCGGTGGACCGCGTGGTGCTCGACATGCTGGCGCCGTGGGAATGTCTCGATGCCGTGGCCCACGTACTGGCCCCGGGCGGCGTCGTCATGTGTTATGTCGCGACCGTGACCCAGTTGTCGCGGGTGGCCGAGGCGATGCGTGCGGACGGGCGCTACACCGAGCCCGAGGCCTCAGAGACCATGGTGCGCGGCTGGCACGTGGAAGGCCTGGCCGTGCGCCCCGATCACCGCATGGTGGCCCACACCGGATTCTTGATCCAGTCACGCAAGCTCGCCGAAGGTGCGGTGCGTTTGGCGCCCAAGCGCCGCGCGTCCAAGAGCGATTACACCGAAGAGGACCTGCAAGCGTGGACGCCCGTGGCCCTGGGCGAGCGAATCGTCTCCGACCGCAAGCTGCGTCGCGCCGGCCGCGATGCGACCAACCTGGCCGAACAGGCCGCCAAGGCCACGGCCCAGATCGATCCCGACTCGCGGCGGGAGAATACGCCGCAGAGCACGGAGGACACCAAACATGAGTGATGCCACCCCGCAGAACCGCGCCGCCGATAACACGCAGCGTCAGATCAACATGCTGCGCGACCAGAAGCGCAATCTGGACAAGCAACTCGCCAGCGTGGGTTCGCAGAATCAGAAACTTGTGCGGTTGCTGGACGCCTCGCGGCAGGAGATCGTCAAGCTCAAGCAAACGCTTGCCGCGGAGGCGGTGCCACCCATGAGCTTCGGTGTGGTGCAGCAGGTCAACCCCGGGCACCAGCCCGTGGGCAACGCCACCGGCGACGGCCCGGTGATTACCGTGGCCAGCCTGGACGTGCTGGTCTCCGGGCGGAAGATGCGCGTGTCCGTGAGCCCGCTCGTGTCGTTGAGCTCGTGCGAACCGGGGATCGGGGTGCTGCTCAACGAGAACTACGTGGTGGCCGCGGTCCTCGACTACGACCGCGTGGGCGAAGTGGCCACCATCAAGGAAATCATCG
>JAKDKI010000252.1 GCA_030453435.1 Kocuria sp. | reverse complement strand
TCGTGAGATGCGGGGCGTTCTGTACGTCGCATTGCTCTATGAACTGTGACGTGAATCGCTTACATTGACTTCACGTAACAATCACGCTCGGCACCGCCTCGCAGCCCCCGGACTCACCGCCGGTTGTGGACAGCGCCCCCTTGCATCAAGAGGTCACTATGAGCAACGAACCATCCCACGACCAAGGCGCCACTGCGCCGTCGGCGGGAATCCAAGGCAACGATCCGAAAACCGGTGAGTCCCACGAATTGAAGCGGGTCATGGGACCCGGCCTGCTGCTGTTGTTCATCGTGGGCGACATCTTGGGCACCGGTGTCTATGCACTGACCGGCAATATCGCCGGCGAAATCGGCGGCGCCGCCTGGGCGCCCATCCTGATCGCGTTCGCGGTGGCCACCATTACCGCGTTCTCCTACCTGGAGCTGGTGACCAAGTACCCCGGTGCTTCAGGTGCCGCCCTTTATACGCACAAGGCCTTCGGCATTCACTTCATCACCTTCCTGGTGACGTTCGCCGTTCTGTGTTCCGGCCTGACATCTGCCGCGACTGCGTCATCAGCAGTGGCCTCCAACTTCGCCAAGGGTTTCCACCTGGAGCTGAGCCCGTTCGGTATCACCGTGGTGGCCATGGTGTTCCTGGGCATCCTGGCACTCATCAATCTGCGTGGCGTCTCCGAATCCGTGAAACTAAACGTGGTGCTCACGTGCATCGAACTCACGGGTCTGCTGATCGTGATCCTGGTCGGCTTCTGGGCGGCATCTCAAGGCAACGCAGACTTCAGCCAGACGGTGGTGTTCGAGACCTCCGAGGACAAGGGCATCTTCATGGCCCTGACCGCGGTGACCTCCCTGGCGTTCTTCTCCTTTGTGGGCTTCGAGGATTCGGTCAACATGGTTGAGGAGACCAAGGATCCCACCAGGAACTTCCCGCGCGTCATGCTGCTGGGACTGAGCATCACCCTGGTGGTCTACGTTCTGGTCTCGATCTTCACCGTGGCCATCGTGCCTATCGGCCAGCTGGGTGAATCCACCACTCCGCTGCTGGACGTGGTCCGCATTGGCGCGCCCGGTATCCCGATCGACTCCATTTACCCATTCCTGACGATCATTGCGGTGGCCAACACCGCGCTGATCAACATGCTGATGGCGTCTCGCTTGCTTTACGGCATGGCCCGTCAGGGTGTGATTCCTGGGATCCTCGGCAAGGTGCTTCCGGAACGCCGGACGCCGTGGACTTCCATCATCTTCACCACCGTGCTGGGCATGGTGCTCATCCTGATCGTCAACAACTTCATGGGAAAGGGAACGGCTTCAGCCCTGGGCGGCACCACCGCACTCCTGTTGCTGGCAGTGTTCACGGTGGTCAACATTGCGGCGATTATTCTTCGGCGTGACAAGTCCCAGGAAGACCACGACTACTTCCATGCGCCCAAAGTGCTCCCGTACCTGGGTACGATCACCTGCGCTTACCTGTTGGGGCCGTGGGCGCAGGATCCCATCGAGTACCAGATCGCCGTGATTCTCATCGGTTTGGGCGTGCTGCTCTGGCTGTTGAACTTCCTCTACGGTCGCCTGATCACAGGCCGCCGCACACGGTTCCAGCGCCCGGAGGACTTGGCGCATCTGGAAGACACCGACCGCTAACGCATCCGTTCCACACGCACTAGGGAGACACCCATGAGCATTGTTGTCGGCTACCTACCCACCGCCGCCGGGCGCGCGGCACTGCGGGCAAGCATTGAAGAAGCCAATCTGCGCTCCAGCAAGTTGGTGATCGTTCAGGCTCCCGCACCCAAGCAGCGCTTCGGACGCCCCGCGGAGCACGAGTCACCGGCGGCGTCAGCCGAGGATCAGGAGCTGTTGGCCGAGAGCGGTATCGAGCACGAGCTGGTTTCGGTGCATCCGGACAGTGACCCCGCAGACGCCATCTTGGACGCGTGCGAACGCGTCACCGCCGAGTTACTGGTCATCGGTACACGCAAACGGACCCCGGTGGGCAAGCTGATCATGGCACCCACCACGCAGCGCATCCTCCTGGAAGCCACGTGCCCTGTGCTGTGCGTCAAAGCCGGCTACACCGTGGACGACTAGACACGTTCAACAGCCCTTAGGCCGCCCGGTCTTCTTCCGCCTCATCCACGTCGAAGGCCGGGCGGCTTTGCTGTGCCTTAGCGGGGGCCTCCCACGACGACGCCGCTGTCGCGCCATTCGCACCGGTCGCGCTGGTGCTCGTGCGAGCCGTCTTCGGAGCCGGCACCGTGACGTTCTTCTGCGTCCACCCAAAGCCGTACGCCAATGCGGGCACCAGTGCGTTCGATAGAGAACAGCCAATCATCACGCCCGCCCAAGCCACCGGAATGGAAACCAGCACGTCAAGCGGATAATGCGCAGTTGCGTATATACGACCCATGCCCACCACTGCGACGGCGGCCAAGCCAAACAACAGGATCCGGTTGCGTTTGGAAGAACGGAAATTCACGAGCGTCAAGGCCAATACGATGGCCAGCGCCCCGCCGGTGTGTCCGGAAGGGAACGATGTGGCGCCGTCGAGGGCAAGAAGTTGATCGCCGGTCATCAAGGACGGCCGGGGTCGTTCGGCGGCAACCTTGACCAGGCCGATCGCGGCCCACCCCATGAGGGAGGTAATGAGGAAGGCCGTGGCATCCAAGGGCTTCCGCCGGAAGACAGCCAGCCACCCGGTGATCACAGCGATGATCAGTACGATGCCCGCATTGGAGAGCACCACCTGAATTGCCATGGCGAGGGCGTCGAGTGCTGCGTTGCGGTATTGGACAAGCCCCTCGAGCAACGCGGTCTCCCCGTGCGTGATTTCCGGTGATACCACCAGCAATCGACCGACGGTCGCAACCAACAGCACCGTGACCAGAGGTATGGCCACTCGGTGTCGTAGCTGCGGCAAGCGCCACGGGGACCCGCCCGGCGAGGGGGAAGTTTTCTGCGCCGGATAGGTCATGAATCTATGGTGTCACTCCTCACCGAACGAATGCTGAACTGGTGAAGCCATGACAGCGAGCCTGGAGTTTTCACGTGAAACGAAAAAACGAAATAAACCCATCTTCGGTTGCATCCGTTCTACTGCATATATTGAGCGTGACGATTATGACGTCCGTCGGAATCGACTGATCTACGCTGCCGTTATAACTGCGAACACACACGATCCATCTCGATCCCAGGAGGCACCGTGCCCCAGAACCCTCAGTACCCGCAGGTCTCACAGGACGAGGCGCTCAAGCACGTCGACAACAACGGTGTGGCCATTTACTGGCGACCCGGATGCCCTTTCTGCGAGCGCCTCGAATCCGGTCTTGGCGAGGACGGGCTGAAGGCCACGTGGACCAATATTTGGGAGGACCCGGCGGCCAAGGACTACGTGGCATCCCTGAACGATGGCAATTCCACGGTGCCCACCGTGGTCACCAAGGACACTCATTTCGTTGCCGCTGACTCGGACGCCCCGGATCAGGTTCGTCAACTGCTGGCCAACGCCACCCCCGCGACCGCACACTGAATACGTCAGTACCGGTAATCACAGAAAGCAGGATGGCTCATGGCTGATCACTACCACTCCCCGGAAGATCTCAAGCTCCTGGGTGAATTGAAGAACCTCGCCCCCGAGGAGTTCACCAAGTTCGCGGCGTTCGACGCAGCCATCGGTCGCGAAGGCGGGCACATCGACCCGCTGAACCGTGAGCTCATCGCCATTGGTGTCGCACTGACCACCCAGTGCCCGTACTGCTTGGAAGTGCACACCAAGAAGGCCAAGGCTGCCGGCGCCACTCGCGAGCAGGTCGTAGAGGCTGGAATGGTGGCCGCCGGTCTGCGCGCCGGTGCGGCCGTGACCCACACGGCCATGGCCCTGCGCTTATTCGACGAGGCCTGAGAACCGTCACACCAGCCGCGTGAAGCCCCCCCGCCCCCAACGGGTCGGCGCGGCGTA
>JAKDKI010000251.1 GCA_030453435.1 Kocuria sp. | reverse complement strand
CCTTAACCATTTGCCCCCACGCCATTCCGCCGGCGGGGCGCCCACCTAAATGCGGGGGGCCCCCCGCCGTCGTTATTCGTGTCCGCACCCGCGGGTAGGCTAGCGGGCATGATCTTGGGAACTGGCGTGGACATCGTGGACGTCGAGCGGTTCAAACGGCAGTTGGAACGGACGCCCCGGCTGCGGGAACGCTTGTTCGTGGAGCATGAACGTGGCCTGTCCCTGAACTCGCTCGCCGCGCGATTCGCCGTGAAAGAAGCAGCCGCTAAGGCGCTGTTGGCACCTCCTGGGATGATCTGGCAGGACTGCTGGATCACCAATGACGAACACGGTGCCCCTCGTTTACACACCACGGGTACGGTGGCAGAAGTGGCCGAGCGCCGCGGTGTGGAGTCGTGGCACGTGACGATCTCCCACGACGGCGGGATGGCCGTGGCATTTGTCGTGGCCGAAGGATCGGGAGGTCCCAGGAGTGATTGACGCATATACCGGTGCCAGCGTGCGCGCTGCAGAACAACCCCTGCTCGATGCGGGGTACGGGGATATCCTGATGCGCCGCGCGGCTCTGGGACTGTCCCGGGTGTGCGAAACCCATTTACGCCGCGCCAACCGTAAAGGGTTGCTGTCTGGCACTACCGCCGTCATTCTGGTGGGCTCGGGGAACAACGGCGGCGACGGCCTGTGGGCCGGTTCGTTCCTGCGGCGCGCGGGCGTGATGGTCACGGCAATCCTGACCGGTTCCAAAGCGCACCCGCAGGGGCTCAAGGCATTGCGGGCGCTGGGTGGATCCGTGGTCAGACTGGAGGGCCAGGACGCGGCGAGTAATCCGGACGCTGATCCCCATGAGTCGATCGCGGGTTTCCACACCGTGGACCGCGGCCAGGCCCTGTCGAAGATGACGTCCGCGCACCTTGTCCTCGACGCCATGCTCGGTACCGGTGCGTCTGGTGGGCTGCGCGGGGAAGCCGCGGCGCTTGTCGAGAACTTCAATACATTCCAGCGCACCAGTCCCACGGGCCCCCGAATCGTCGCGTGCGATGTGGTGTCAGGCGTGGACGCGGATACCGGAGAGTCTCCCGAACCCGTGCTGGAGGCCCACGCCACCGTGACGTTCGGTGCGGCCAAAGTAGCCCACGTCGTTGCCCCGGGCGAACAAGCATCGGGCCAGCTCACCGTGATTCCCATCGGCATCGAGGACCGGTTGCAGAACCCGTCCGTGTTCCGGTTCGAGGCCAAGGACATTCTGAAGGCGTGGCCACGCCCCAAGCCCACGGACACCAAGTACACCCGCGGGGTGTTGGGTGTGGTGGCAGGAACCCCCAGTTATCCGGGCGCGGCCATCATGTCCACGAACGCCGCGGTGAACTCCGGCGCGGGCATGATTCGTTTCCTGGGGGACGCCACGACCCGCGGCATGGTCTTGGCCCAGAGCCCCGAGGTCGTGTGCTCCGACGATCAGCCCTGGGACGTGCACGTGCAAGCGTGGTTGGCCGGTCCCGGCGTGGCAGACGACGAAAGCCAATCCGCCCGCGTCCAAGCCGTGATCGAGGCTCAAGAGCCCGCCGTTCTTGATGCCGGGGCCCTCACTCCTGCGGCGCAGGCCGTGGTGGACGGTCGGCTCGGGGCCCACAAGATTCTGACCCCGCACGCCGGAGAACTGGAGCAGGTCTTCGAATGGCTCAAGGGATTCGGCATCACGGACGACGCCCCGGATCGCGTGCGCATCGAGGCCGCTCCCGTGTACTGGGCACGTGAGGCGGCGCGATTGACCGGAGCCACGGTGCTTCTCAAGGGGGCCACCACGATCATCGCGTCACCGGGTTCCGAGGAAGAGAGGATCGGCCAGGTGTGCCTGAGTGTCGGTCAGGCCAGCCCGTGGCTGGCCACCGCCGGATCGGGCGATACACTCGCCGGAATTCTAGGCACCGTGGTTGCCCACGTGGCCGAGCACCCGGACGCTCTCCGCAGCCTGGGGGAGTGGGCCCGCGGCGACGGTCGGTGGGCTGCCGCGGCCGCTCTGGGAGCCGGCGTGCACGCGCTCGCCTCTCGTGTAGATGGTGAGGGCCCGGTGCCCCCCACGGTATTGGCTGCCAACGTGCGCACAGTATTGCGGAAAACGAGACAGTAAGTACCCGCTATTCTTGGGTGTTGGCCAATGACGCCCCAACGCGCCCGCGCGTACGCAACGTCGTTCGCCATGACATCAATCTCTAGGAGACAACCCCATGGAAGTTTGGCCCGGTCACGCCTACCCGTTAGGCGCCACATTCGACGGCACAGGCACCAATTTCGCTCTCTTCTCGGAAGTAGCCGAGAAGGTCGAGCTGTGCTTGTTCGACGAAGACGGCCAGGAAACCCGCGTGGACGTCACCGCCGTGGACAGCTACGTATGGCATTGCTACCTGCCCCAGGTGCAACCCGGACAGCGCTACGGCTACCGCGTGCACGGCCCGTGGGATCCCTCCCAGGGTCTGCGCTGCAACCCCAACAAGTTGTTGCTCGACCCTTACGCCAAGGCCGTTGAAGGCGGCATGGACTGGGACGAGTCCATGTTCTCCTACCACTTCGGTGACGAGGATTCCTACAACGATCAGGATTCCGCCGAGCACATGATGAAGGGCGTGGTGATCAACCCGTTCTTCGACTGGGAGGGTGACCGCACCCCGCACACGCCCTACCACAAGTCCGTGATCTACGAAGCTCACGTCAAGGGTCTGACCATGCAGCACCCGGACGTTCCGGAGGAGCAGCGCGGCACCTATGCGGGAGTGGCCCACCCCTCGGTCATCGAGCACCTGCAGAAGCTGGGTGTGACCGCCATTGAGCTCATGCCCGTGCACCAGTTCGTGCAGGATTCCACTCTGTTGGACCAGGACCTGCGCAATTACTGGGGTTACAACACCATCGCGTTCTTCGCCCCGCATAACGAGTACAGCTCTGCTTCCCACCTGGGCAGCCAGGTGCAGGAATTCAAGGCGATGGTGCGAGCACTGCACCAGGCGGACATCGAGGTGATCCTCGACGTGGTTTACAACCACACCGCCGAGGGAAATCACATGGGCCCCACGCTGTCCATGAAGGGCATCGACAACAACGCGTACTACCGCACCGTTGACGACGACCACAAGTTCTACATGGATTACACCGGCACCGGTAACTCCCTGAACGTGCGCCACCCGCACTCGCTGCAGCTGATCATGGATTCGCTGCGCTACTGGGTGACCGAGATGCACGTGGACGGTTTCCGCTTCGACCTGGCCGCGACCCTGGCCCGTGAGTTCTACGACGTGGACAAGCTCTCCACGTTCTTCGAGCTCGTGCAGCAGGATCCGATCGTTTCGCAGGTCAAGCTCATCGCTGAGCCGTGGGACATCGGCCCCGGCGGTTACCAGGTGGGCAACTTCCCGCCGCAGTGGACCGAATGGAACGGTAAGTACCGCGACACCGTGCGTGACTTCTGGCGTGGTGAGCCCGCAACCCTGGGCGAGTTCGCGTCCCGCATCACCGGTTCCGCTGATCTCTACGAGAACAGCGGCCGCCGCCCGTTCGCGTCCGTCAACTTTGTGACCGCCCACGACGGCTTCACACTGCGCGACCTGGTCTCGTACAACGAGAAGCACAACGAGGCCAACGGTGAGGGAAATAACGACGGCGAGTCCCACAACCGTTCCTGGAACTGCGGTGAAGAGGGCCCCACGGATGATCCCGAGGTCTTGGCACTGCGCGCCCGCCAGCAGCGTAACTTCCTGACCACGCTGCTGTTGTCCCAGGGCACACCCATGCTCTCGCACGGTGACGAGTTGGGCCGCACGCAGGAAGGTAATAACAACACGTACTGCCAGGACAATGAGATCTCGTGGATCAACTGGGACCGTATGGACGGCCCGCTAGTCGAGTTCACTGCCGCGATCACGCACCTGCGTCAGAACCACCCCACGTTCCGCCGTTCGCAGTTCTTCG
>JAKDKI010000250.1 GCA_030453435.1 Kocuria sp. | reverse complement strand
GGAATGAACGGTGGTTGAGCTCGTATCAGTCACCCGACCAATCTACTGGTCACGCGGCCCCACCGACCAAGTCGAACGCCACGGAACGAGTCAGGCCCCGGATCCGTTCAAGCGGTCGATGTGCTCTGAAGCCTCAGCCTTGGTCAGATTGGCGGGCAATTCTTCTCCCGCTCGCTTGGCCAACGTGTCCAGGTAGGACTTCTGAGACTCGGTCATCGGGTCGTCACCGCTGACCCAGTCTTCGGGGTCCTTCTCGAGGTTCGGGTTCTGCGCGTCACCCGTGGCGCCAATGGTCTCGCCGGTGTCGCCGCGCGATTCATTTGATTCGTTGCCAATGTTTTCGTCAGGGTTCTGGGTCATGTTCGCTCCTCGTTCCTCTGCATAGCGCGTCCAATGAACTCCGGTGGGCCTGTCGACGTTGAATCAGCGCCGATGATCACCCACCTTGCTATCCAGGTTAATCCCACCCTCGGACACTCATAAGAGGATTTTCGCTCAGGGCAGTCGACCGATGATGTGACGTTCACCCACCTACCGAACGATGGTCCGTTGGCTGCCATCAAGACGCCTGGTCCAGCCCTTCGAGTCCAGATGCTCGAGCAACGGGATGGCCACCCGCCGGGTGGTTCCCCATGCCTGCCGCGCCTGGCTCGTGGTGAAGGGCTGTTCCAACCGCGCCAGCTCGCGCATGGCCAGTGCCGGAGCATTCGGCAGCACGACGACGCTGCCCTCCAACCTCAGTAGCCTTCCCGCACGTTCCGCCGCGGCCAGCTCGCGCGGACCCAGCCCGAGATCGTCCAGTTCGTGGGCCTCGGGTGCGGCAAACGGGTTCTTGGCCAGTTGTGCTTCGACCGTGGTCAGTGATTTTTCCGCAGCACCCAGTCCAAGGGTGCGGCCGGGAACGCAGAGGTAACCGTCGCGTTCCTCCAAAGCGGCCTGTTGCATCACGGTGTCCAGGAGATCTGCCCCGGGCAGGTCGAGGTTGTCGATGGCGGCCCCGCGTGTCATGCCCGGACTCAAATGATCCCCCTCGTGCAGGCGTTCTACCGCGGTCCTCAGCCGGTCCGCCCAGGCCACCAGCACCGGGCGATGGATCCACCATGGTCCGGCTTGCACAATGTCCGCGTCGGCCGGGGGTTCGGCGCTCTCCGAGTCCACCAGCGCCAGCTTGTGCAGCCATGCCACGCGAACGACCCCGCGACGTTCGGTCTCTGCCGCCGCGTCACCCATGGCCGGGAGGCCGGCGAGCCATTCGGCTTGCCGGGCACTGTCACCTCGTCGTGTGAGCACGGCCGGGTCCACGTCCAAGACACGGGCGCCGCCCAACAACACACGAGCTTCGGGGTAGCGCATGACCAGCCGGCCCCCCGGGATCAGCGCCAACTTCTGGGCCAGTGTCACTCTGGCGTGATCGCCGTCGAGAGGACGCAGCCGTGCGGGCACTGAGGCGGAGCCCGCGTGCACCATGATTTCCACCGGTAAGTCCTCGAAAGAGATGCCGGAGATCCGGCGAACATCCAGCTCCCTCGTGATCGGCCAGGCGTCCGGCGTCAGGAGCGCGTCACCGCGGTGAATGTCCTGCGCAGAGATGCCGCGCAGATTGATGGCCACGCGGTTTGTCGGGCCAATGGAATCAACCGATGCATTGTGACTCTGCAGGGATCGCACGGTTACGGCTCGTTCTCCGCCTTCGCCCAATAGCGTGAGCCGATCGCCCACGCGAACTGTTCCTCCGGTCAGCGTTCCCGTGACCACGGTTCCCGCGCCGGACACCGAGAACGCTCGATCCACCCACAGCCGCAGCCGTTCTTCTGGATCCGGCAGGGGAAGTGCGGCCAGCACGCTGTCCAAAGCAGCACGGAACTCTTCCAGGCCCGCCCTGTTCTGAGCGGACACCGCAATCACGGGAGCCTCTCGCAGACCGGTTCCGGCGAGTTCGCCCCGGGCCTGCTCCGTCACCGCTTCGACCCGTTCAGGCGCCCGGTCCGTTTTGGTCAGCACGATCAGGCCGTGTTCAATCCCCAGCGCGGCCAACGCATCCCGGTGATCGCTGGACTGGGCTTGCCACCCTTCGTCCACGGCCACCACGAAGCACACCACGGGTGCCGGTCCCAGCCCCGCGAGCATATTTCCAAGGAAGCGTTCATGGCCGGGGACGTCCACGAATGCCACATTCTTGCCGGACGGCAGATCCATCCACGCGAAGCCCAGGTCGATGGTGAGTCCGCGTCGTTTCTCTTCGGCCCAGCGGTCCGGTTCCATGCCGGTCAGGGCGCGCACCAGCGTGGATTTTCCATGGTCCACGTGCCCCGCTGTTGCCACGACGTACATCAGTCCAACGCTCCCAGCGCAGCGTATACCGCGGCGGCGACCTGAGCGTCGTCGTCCTCAGGAATACAGCGCAGGTCGATGAGGCACGCACCGTCGTGGACTCGCGGCAGCACGGCAGGTTGTCCACGTCGCAAGGACGACGCCGCTTGCTCCGGCAGGCGCACGGCCCACCCGGGCAGCGGCACGCCGGGCGCTCCCCCACCGCCCACGCGACCATCGTGGGCAACCACGGGCATGCCGAGTTCGGCGCCGAGCCGCTCTGCGCGCTCACGCAACTTTTCGGGATCCGCGTGAAGCGCCCTCTGCACCGGTGTGTTGCCGGAAACCAGGGTCGCTTCCAGCGCGGCGAGAGTCAGTTTGTCTGCGCGAACCGCGCGTGCCAGGGGGTGTTTGGCGAGCTTCTGGATCGACTCCGTGCGGCCCAACAGAATTCCCGCCTGGGTACCGCCGAGCAGTTTGTCTCCGCTGGCGATGACGACATCCGCGCCGGCCTCAAGCGCTTCGGAAAGGCTGGGCTCATCAGGCAGGGCCGAATCAGGTGTGAGCAGTCCACTGCCCACGTCCATGATCAGGGGCAGCTTGTGTTCATCAGCAATCACCCGAAGTTCCCTCAGCGGTACGTCCGAGGTGAATCCACTGACCCAGAAATTGCTCGGGTGAATCTTGAGCAGCGCGGCGGTCTGAGGGCCCACCGCGTCCACATAGTCGGCGGGGTGGGTGCGGTTGGTCGTGCCCACTTCCCGCAGGCGCGCGCCCGTGGATTCCATGAGATCCGGCAACCGGAACCCCGCACCGATCTCCACGAGTTCACCGCGGCTCACGATCATTTCGCGGCCGGCAGCCAACGCCGTGGTGGCCAGCACGAGCGCGGCGGCGCCGTTATTGACGACCAGTGCGTCCTCCGCAGCCAGGCACGCTGCGAGAAGAGCTTCGCGCGTGGCCACCCCTCGTTTGGACCGCTGCCCCGTGGCCAGATCCAGCTCGATGTCCACGTAACCGCTCGCGGTCAGCAAAGCCTCGCGGGCTGGAGGAGACAACGGTGCCCTACCGAGATTGGTGTGAATGACCACCCCGGTCGCGTTCAGGACGGGTGTCAGGGAGGTGGCCCGGCGCTCAGTCAGTGCGGCGATCACTGCGTCCTGCACCTCGTCCGGTGCAATCTCGGATCGCCGGGCCCGCTCCTGAGTCTGTGAGATGACGGCGCGAATCACCCGATCGCTCAACCTGTTGCGAGCGCCCTGCACCTCCGGCAACGCCAGGAGCTGATCCGTACGGGGAATCCGTGAACGGGGGTCTGCACCGGTCACTACGGCTCCTTGTGCGTCTCAAGTGCGCGGGGTGCGCTGCCGCCGCCCCGGGCCAAGCCGAGAGCGGCCATGGAAATTGGCGGAAGCGGACGGGAATCGAACCCGCCAAACCGAGATACTCGGTTTCACCGGTTTTGAAGACCGGGGGGCCCACCAGGACCCAGACACCTCCGTGTCGAACTTATCACCGGCCGCGCAGATGCCTTTCCTACACTGGGGCCATGGCTTCAGTTCAGTCCTCGTCCTCAGACCTTCGACTCACCGGGTACGCCCACGGCGGCGGTTGCGCCTGCAAGATCCCGCCGGGAGAACTCGAGGAGGCCGTTC
>JAKDKI010000249.1 GCA_030453435.1 Kocuria sp. | reverse complement strand
CGAGGAGAGTTGACCACCATGCCCCCAGCTCAGCAGCGAATTTCCCGCAAGATCGGCGCAATCGCCGAGTCCGCGACCCTCGCGGTGGATGCCAAGGCCAAGGCGCTCAAGGCCGAGGGGCGGCCCGTCATCGGCTTTGGCGCGGGTGAACCCGACTTCTCGACCCCTGACTACATTGTCGAGGCGGCGGCCGAGGCCCTCAAGGACCCCAAGAACTTCCGATATTCTCCGGCCGCCGGCCTCCCCGAGCTGCGTCAGGCAATTGCCGACGCCACCGCTCGCGATTGCGGCTGGAGCGTAGAACCATCCCAGGTGCTGGTCACCAACGGTGGCAAGCAAGCGGTGTACGAGGCATTCCAGACAGTGGTGGACGAGGGCGACGACGTCCTGCTGCCCGCTCCCTACTGGACCACCTACCCCGAGGCCATCCGCCTGGCCGGTGGTCACCCCATCGAGGTTTTCGCCGGGGCTGACCAGGACTACAAGGTCACTCCGGATCAGCTCGAGGCCGCCTACACGGAGAACACCAAAGCCCTTCTCTTCTGCTCACCGTCCAACCCCACGGGTTCGGTGTACAGCGCCGAAGAGACCAAGGCGGTGGGCGAGTGGGCTGCTTCCAAGGGCATCTTCGTGATCAGCGACGAAATCTACCAGCACCTGACCTACGACGGTGTGGAATTCACCTCGATCGCCCAGGCCGCCCCCGATCTTCACGAGAATTTGATCCTGCTCAACGGCGTGGCCAAGACCTACGCCATGACCGGTTGGCGCGTGGGGTGGATGGTCGCCCCCAAGGACATCATCAAGGCCGCTGCCAACTTGCAGTCACACCTGAGCTCCAACGTGAACAACGTGGCCCAGCGTGCGGCCTTGGCCGCCCTGAACGGGCCCATGGATCAGGTGAGCGACATGCGCGAGGCCTTCGATCGCCGTCGTCGTGCCATCGTGGACGGGCTCAACGCCATCGACGGCGTGGTCTGTCCCACCCCCACCGGCGCGTTCTACGCCTACCCTGACGTGACCGCGCTGCTGGGCAGGGAGTTCGACGGCGTCACACCGCAGACCAGCGCCGAACTCGCCGAAATGATCCTAGAGCGGGCCGAGGTGGCCGTGGTGCCGGGTGAAGCATTTGGCCCGTCCGGCTACCTGCGCCTGTCCTACGCCTTGGGAGACGACGATCTCGCCGAGGGACTGTCCCGCCTACAGAAAGTACTGGGAGCGAAGTAGATGAACCTCAAGGAAACCCTGCACTACGTGGACCAACGGCTGCCCTCCCCCGTGGAGATGCCCAGCTCTGCCGTGGTGGCCAGCGGCTTGATCGGCGGTTACGCCGTGGCCCGCCTGACCAAAATCCGAGCTCTCGGCGGCGTGGCTCTCCTGGCAGACGGCGTGATGGCCGGACGCACCTGGTACAAGTCCGCCGGGCCCGCCACCACCGCGGGCCTGAGTGTGCTGTACCTGGCGGGCTTCGGGCTGTCCCACCCGTTGGCCAAGAAGATCGGGGCGTGGCCCTCCGTGCTCACCGTGGCGGCCGTGAACTCGGCGGCCTCGTGGTTCCTGGTGGACCGCCACAACTTTGCCCGCGCCGAGGAAGAGCTCAACGAGATCGCCTGACGCAGCGCAACGAAAAAATATGGACCCGCACCACGTTGGTGCGGGTCCATATTTATGTCGGCCGGGTCTGAACCGTCAGTCGTCCACTGCGTCACGACCGCGGCGGACGATCAACGGATCCGGCGGGTACACCACCGAGGTGTCCTTGTCCTCGTAGTCGAACTGGTTGAGGAAGTAGCGCATGGCATTGAGCCGAGCTCGCTTCTTGTCATTGGACTTGATGGTGATCCACGGGGCGTGATCCGTGTCCGTGCGGCGGAAAGTTTCCTCCTTGGCCACGGTGTAATCCTCCCAGCGATCCAGCGACGCGAGGTCCATGGGCGAGAGCTTCCAGCGACGCACGGGGTCGATCTGACGGATCGCGAAACGGGTGCGCTGTTCGTGCTGGGTCACCGAGAACCAGAACTTGGTGAGGTGAATCCCCGCATCAACGAGCATCTGCTCGAACGTGGGAGCCTGCTCCATGAAGCTCTCGTATTCCTCATCCGTGCAGAAACCCATGACGCGCTCAACGTTGGCACGGTTGTACCAGGAGCGGTCGAACAGCACGATTTCGCCGTTGGTGGGCAGGTGCTGGATGTAGCGCTGGAAATACCACTGCCCCTGTTCACGATCGGAGGGCTTGTTCAGCGCAACGGTACGGGCGGCACGCGGATTGAGGTGCTCGGTGAAACGTTTGATGGTGCCGCCCTTGCCGGCTGCATCGCGCCCCTCGAACACGATCACGTGCTTGAGATCGTTGTCCTGGCCCCAGTACTGGAATTTGAGCAGCTCGATCTGAAGTTGATACTTCTCGAGTTCGTAATCCTCGCGGGACATGCGTTCGTCGTACGGGTAGCCCTCGCGCCACGTCTCCACGGCGCTTCCACCAGGATCGATGAGGTCCGGGTCCGGGGACTGCCCGTCACGAACCGTGTACCCCTGTTCCACAAGTTTGTCGATGAACTCGCGGAGGTTCTCCCGTGCCGGTTCTTGCTGCGGGCTCATGTGTCCTCCTAGTGGCCTGTGCCGCGAACGGCACCCTGTGTACGTCTCCAAATCAATCCTAGTTGGCGCGGTTAACGACTGTTGAACACGGCGCGGTACCGGCCTTCAACCGCAGCAACCCGGACTCACTAGACTGGCGGGGGAAGGTTCGATACTCGATCACCGAGGAGCGCTGAAGCACGCATGAGAATTGGCCTAATGACGAGCGGTGGAGACTGCCCCGGACTGAATGCCGTGATCCGCGGTGCTGTCCTGCACGGAATCAAGTCCTACGACCACGAGTTCGTGGGTTTCCGTGACGGCTGGCGCGGTGTGGTCGAAGGCGACATCATGGAGCTCCCCCGCCAAAGCGTTCGCGGACTGGCGCGCCAGGGTGGCACCATCCTGGGCACCTCTCGCACCAACCCGTTCGACGGCCCCAACGGCGGGCCGGAGAACATCGCCAAGGTGCTGGAGGCCAACAACATCGACGCCATCGTAGCCATCGGTGGCGAGGGCACTCTGGCGGGCGCCAAACGGCTTGCGGACGCGGGACTTCCCGTGGTGGGAGTTCCCAAGACCATTGACAACGATTTGAAGGCCACGGACTACACGTTCGGTTTCGACACCGCGGTATCCATCGCTACCGACGCCATGGACAGGTTGCGTACCACCGGCGAATCCCACCACCGGTGCATGGTGGCCGAGGTCATGGGCCGCCACGTGGGCTGGATTGCACTGCACTCCGGCATGGCGGCGGGTGCGCACGCCATTCTCATTCCGGAGCACCGCGAGTCCATGGAGCAGGTCTCCAAGTGGGCCAAGGAGGTCTACGACCGCGGCCGTTCACCGCTGGTGGTCGTGGCCGAGGGATTCATTCCCGAGGGCTACGACGAGGCGATCGCGGGTAAGGGGCAGGAAGCCTCCGGCCGGCCTCGCCTGGGTGGCGCTGGTGACTTCGTGACCCAGCAGATCGAGGAAATCACGGGTATCGAGACCCGTAACACCACGCTCGGCCACATCCAGCGCGGTGGCGCACCGACCGGTTTCGACCGCGTGCTCGCTACCCGCCTGGGCATGGCAGCCGCGAGCATGGCCGCCGATCACGAGTGGGGCAAAATGTGTGCCCTGCGTGGCACGGACGTGGTTCGCGTGGACTTCAGCGAGGCCCTCGACGGACTCAAGACGGTCCCTCTGGAGCGTTACGAAGAGGCCAAGGTGTTGTTCGGCCGGTAGCCGCTCCACGGCGTCGGCGGGCGCGGGGACGCGATGCGATCGAGCGCGCGTCCGCGCACCCTCACTCGGCCACGAACGACGCTCACTACGAAGTGGGGGGGGGCGTGGAGGTGGCTGGGCGGCGCCGCGGGGGGCCCCCGGCCCATTTTT
>JAKDKI010000035.1 GCA_030453435.1 Kocuria sp. | reverse complement strand
CCAGGCTATATACCCCGTTGACCATGTTGGCCAACGCCCACATGGACATCATGAGCGCCGTGGTGAGCTTCGAGCGCGTGTTCGAGGTGCTCGACATCAAGCCCCTCATTCGTGAAGCACCCGATGCCCGAGCGATTGACGCCGGTCCCGCGTCCGTGGAGTTCGACGACGTTCATTTCGGCTACCCTTCGGCCGAACAGGTTTCTCTGGCATCCCTGGAGGACGTGGCGGTTCTGGATTCGCGGGGTGGCGAAGAGGTGCTCCACGGGATCTCCTTCAACGCCCAGCCCGGTCACACCGTGGCCCTGGTGGGGTCCTCAGGGGCCGGTAAATCCACGATCGCCCAGCTCGTGGCCCGCCTGTACGACGTCGATACCGGCGCCGTCCGCTTGGGTGGCCAAGACGTCCGCGAGACCACGTTCGAATCCCTGCGGGACACCGTGGGCATGGTCATGCAGGACGGCCACCTGTTCCACGACACGATCCGCGCGAACCTGGCCCTGGCTCGGCCGGAATCCATCGATGAGGACCTCTGGCACGCCCTGGACCGCGCTCGTATGAAGCACGTGATCGAATCCCTCCCGGACGGCCTGGACACCGTGGTGGGAGAGCGCGGTTACCGGTTGTCCGGTGGTGAGCGTCAGCGCCTCACGATTGCTCGGTTGCTGCTTGCCCAGCCACGGGTGGTCATCCTGGACGAGGCCACTTCCGCACTGGATTCCACCAACGAGGCGCACGTGCAGGCTGCCCTGAGCGAGGCCATGATCGGCCGTACTGCCATCGTGATTGCCCACCGACTCTCGACCATTCGCCAGGCAGACCAGATCCTGGTGATCGAAGCCGGGCGGATCGTGGAGCGCGGCACGCACCAAGAACTGCTCGAAGCGGACGGTCGTTACGCGGAACTCTATGAAACACAGTTCTCCACCACCGAGTGAGCGAGCCTAATCTAACGTCATGCCGATGAACGTCTCACTGCCCGACCAGTTGTTCGAGGAACTGGGCATTACGGGATCACATGCAATCGCCGTGGTGCTGTCCGCGGTGGGGATCTACGTGGCTTTCCTGCTGTTCGTGCGCATCTTCGGTCAGCGCGTACTCATGGCCATGTCGACCTTCGATGTGGTCGTCACGGTCATGCTCGGATCGGTGGCCGGCCGTGTGATCCTTGGTCACCCGCCCACGTTGACCAGCGGCATCCTGGGTCTGGCCACCCTGTTCATTCTGGAGGCCGTGTTCGGCCAGCTGCGTTCCTCGATGCGCGTGCACAAACTCATGAACAGCCCGGCACGGTTGCTCATGATCGGCCCGGAGATCCAAGAGAAGACGCTCAAACGCTCACACATCACCATCTGGGAATTGCACGGGGCGTTGCGTCGCGCGGGTGTTCGTTCCTACGAGGAGATCGCCTGCGTGCTCCATGAGCCCGGCGGCGGTATCAGCGTGCTGCGCCGCGGCGTTCCCATCGACCCCCAATTGCTCACGGACGTGGCCGGTGCCGACCGGATTCCCGCCGAGTTTCTCGCCGCAGACGAGACTGCCGATGACCACCGGGGTGATCATCGGCAGGCCTGAGGCACGGTCTGGGTTCAGCCTTGGCGGGCCTTCATGCGCGGGTTCTTCTTGTTGATCACGTAGGTGCGGCCGCGACGTCGCACGATCTGGGAACCGGGAATCTTCTTGAGCGCGCGTAGCGAATTACGGACCTTCATGGTGTCTCCTTTGTGGTGTGTGGCGGGTTGTCTTGAAAGGGGTTGGCCGAGGGCGGCTCGTTCGGTGGGCCACCCGTGGCGGCCTGAAGTAGTTCGTGCAGCTGCCCGCCGTCCAGGAACGACCCGGTGATCGCAATCGCGCAGCCACACAGCCCATCGGGTAACAGCGAGACGTGTTGCGCGGATCGGCCCGGCAGGGCGTTCTCCGCAGTGCTCGCGTTCAACACGGACGCGATGTAGTCGAGCGTCATGGGTTCCGGCTCCTTGGGTTCGAACCACACGTGCGGCCCCACCCCCTCGATGGCCACGGTGCGGGACGGATCCGCGTGGAAATGCACCGTTCCCCGCACGCGGCAGGCGCCGGCGACCATCGTGCCCAGGGCGCGATGGAACATCGCGGGGTCCACAGGCTGGGAGGTGCGCAACACGACGGTCGATGCCGCGGCGCCGTCGTACTCGGGAATGCTCCCCGGACTACGCCGCTGCTTCGCGGCGTGTTCGTCGAAGCTCGCGAACATCCCGGCGTGCGTGGAGGAGCTGCGGCGGGGCGTGGCCGTGGCATCCACGATGGTCAGGTGCGGGGCGATCTCGCCGATGAGTTCTATACCGCGTTCCCAGCGATCGGGATGATGCGGCGCCAGAGCGGCATCCAGGTTGTTGACCGCGAGCAGGCTGGAGCTATAGGCAACTTCCGCGGCCAGGAACTCACCGGTGGTTCGGCAGTATTCCCGTTCGGGTATGAAGTGGGGCTCGCCCTTCTGGGTTGCATGGACGGTGGGAAGTTCAGGACGCGAGTCGACTTCCACGGCGGGGGACACGTCCCACAGGGTGTCTTCCACGGTTTCGGGATCCACGGCGAAAATCACCGACTGAACGTGGACCTCCGGGGATTCGGGGGCTCGTCCCGAGGGGCGCAGTGCGGCCACGGCTTCCTCTGACGGGAACCCCATGGGGAGCAGCAATACGGTGAGCTCATCATCTGCGGACGCGGAGGTTTGTGGGGCCACGTGGTGGGCAAGGTCGTGACGAGCTGCGGCGTCCTGGTCCGGGTGGCCGGCATGCGCGACGTCTAGTGGCGACGCGTGTAGGAAGCGGAGGTTTCCGTTGCGGTGATGCTTGCGCATCAGGGCGCCGTCCGCAGTGATGTCCCACCGGATGAATTCAGCCGAGGGCCAGCGGCGGGCCAGGTACTTCGCGGCAGCCAGGCGTGCCAGGGCATCCAGGGAGCTGACGATGACGAAACGCATGCCGCCACTCTAATAAGAATGGTTCTCAAAAAACAAACGCATGACAACACCACGAAATAAGGGAGCACACTGATGATCTCCCTGGATAGGATGAATGCACGTCACGGAAGGGACTTCAAGGGCATGACCGAAACGGCCATTCGCTATTCAGGCGTGAGCAAGGTGTACCCCAACGGGACCACCGCAGTGGATCACCTGGATCTGGAGATCCCCACCGGCTCACTCACCGTGTTCGTCGGTCCTTCCGGCTGCGGCAAAACCACCTCACTCCGCATGCTCAATCGCATGGTGGAACCCTCCTCCGGCACGGTGGAGGTCAATGGTCGCAACGTGGCGGACATCCCCGCCGCGCAGCTGCGCCGTTCCATGGGCTACGTGATGCAGCAGTCCGGGCTCATGCCCCATCGCACGGTGGAAGACAACATCGCCACGGTGCCCCGATTGAACGGGGTCTCCAAATCCACGGCGCGTGCCAACGCTCGCGAACTCCTCGGGTCCGTGGGTCTGGACGAGTCCCTGGCCACCCGCTATCCGGCGCAGTTGTCCGGCGGCCAGCAGCAGCGCGTGGGCGTGGCTCGAGCGCTCGCCGCAGACCCGCCCATCCTGCTCATGGACGAACCCTTCTCCGCGGTGGACCCCGTGGTGCGTCAGGACCTGCAGCGCGAACTCCTGGACCTGCAGAAGCGGCTACACCGCACCATTGTTTTCGTCACCCACGACATCGACGAGGCCATTACTCTCGGAAACCGCGTGGCCGTTTTTGCCCGCGGCGGCAAACTGGCCCAGTACGCCACTCCTGAGGAGCTGCTGCGCGCACCCGCCGATGACTTCGTGGCGGACTTCATCGGTCGTGATCGCGGCTTCCGTTCCCTGACCTTCGACCGCGCACCCGTGGCCGTCCACCCCGTCACGGTGCTCAACGCGGAGACCGGCCAGCGCTCGCGGGTCGATTCCGGCCACGGCGCGTCCGCTCCCTGGGAGGCCGACGGCGCTCAGGGCGGTTCTCACGACGCCGCCGACCACGTCACGCACGCCGGCGTGCGAGACGGTGCGGGAACGGCGTCGTCGGAGGGTTGGATCCTGCTGGTCAACGAACGGAACGCACCGCTGGGATGGCTGCCCCTGGACGGTGCCGGGACCCCGGCGCCGCGCGAAGAGCTGCGCGTGGGTGGCACGCTTTGGCGCGCCGGCGATTCACTGCGTACCGCCCTGGACGCCGCGCTGTCCTCGCCCTCCGGCCAGGCCGTGGCCGTTCACGAGGACGGCTCCGTGGCCGGCATCCTGCGCGGTGACGAAATCATGCGGGCAATCGAGGAGCAACGCAACGAGCGCTTCGACCGGCGGGAGCAGCCGTGAACTGGCTGTCGAATAATTGGTCGACCGTCTTCGAACTCACGGGAACCCACCTGCTGCAATCGGTGATCCCCGTGGTCGTGGGGCTGCTGATCTCGGTGCCCCTGGCCCGGCTGGCCGCGGGTAGCAAGTGGCTGCGGCCACTGTTCGTGACCGGATCGTCGCTGCTCTACACGATTCCCTCGCTCACCCTGTTCGTGGTGTTGCCGCTGATCCTGGGCACCCAGATGACGTCGCTGATCAACGTGATCGTGGCGCTGACCCTGTATGTGATCGCCATTTTGGTGCGCTCGTGCGTGGACGCGTTCGAGGCCGTGGACAAGGACATCCTGCAGGCCGCCACGGCCATGGGTTACAAGCCCGTGCGCCGCTTCTTCGGCGTGGAACTGCCGCTAGCGGTGCCCGTGATGATTGCGGGCCTGCGTGTGGCCACGGTGTCGAATATTTCCATGGTGTCGGTGGGCGCGGTGATCGGCATCCAATCCCTGGGCACGTTGTTCACGGACGGACTGCGCCGCTCCATCATGTCCGAGATCGTGGTGGGCATTGTGGCCACCGTGATCCTGGCCGTGGTGCTCGACCAGTTGCTGCGTCTGATCGGCCACGTCCTCACCGGCTGGCGCCGGGCGGGGCAGGCCACCACCAAGAATTCGGATCGCGCGGGCAGCGGTGACGGCACCGGCAAGCGCACGGTCACGGGCCACGGTAGCGAGACCAAGGATGAGGACTCCCAGCGCGCCCGCTCCATCGCCAGCGTTGAATCCGGGGGTGCAACCGCATGAACCTGATCGATCAGGCCCTCGAATTCCTCACCGACCCCACGAACTGGACCGGCACGTCAGGCATCCCGCAGCGCATGCTCGAACACCTGGGCTATACGGGCCTCACCATGGCGATCGCCCTGATCATTGCCGTGCCCCTGGGGCTGTGGGTGGGACACACCGGGCGCGGCAGCGGCGTGGTCGTCGGTATCACCGGTGCGCTGCGATCACTGCCCACGCTGGGTCTGCTGACTCTGTTCACCCTGCTCATGGGGTTGGGCCTGATGCCGCCCATCCTGGCGCTCGTGCTGCTGGCCATCCCGCCCATCCTGTCCGGCACGTACTCCGGGGTGGCCTCCGTGTCCCCGGCGCTGGTGGACGGCGCCCGCGCCATGGGCATGACCGAGCGCCAGACACTCACGCGAGTGGAGATCCCCGTGGCGCTGCCCGTGATCCTGGGCGGTATCCGCAATGCGGCGCTGCAGGTGCTCGCGACCGTGACCATCGTGGCCTACATCAACCTGGGCGGCCTGGGGCGATACTTGATCGACGGGCTCGCCGTGCGTGACTACTCGCGGATGCTGGCCTCCGTGGTCCTCGTGGCGGTGCTCGCGCTCGCCGCGGACGCGATTTTGGCTCTGATTCAACGCCTGGTGACCTCGCCAGGGCTCAGAATGGCAGGAGAACGCTCATGAACATCTCACTTTTCCGGCGCGCGGGCGCGTGGTTGGCCGGGCTCTTCGCCCTGGCGCTGGTGCTCACCGCGTGCGGCGGCGGTTCCGACCCGCTCGATGATTCCGGGGACGACGCCGCCTCGGGCGGGTCTTCTGAGGCCGTCACCGTGGGCTCGGCAGACTTTCCCGAATCCCAGGTGATCGGCGAACTGTACGCGGGAGTCCTGCGCGATGCGGGCCTGGAGGTTGAGACCAACACGGGCATCGGCGCTCGCGAGGCGTACACCGGAGCCATCAAGGACGGATCCGTGGACGTGGTCCCGGACTACTCCGGCAACCTGCTGCTCTTCGCGGACACCGAGGCCACCCAGTCCTCCGCGGAGGACATCATGAGCGCGCTTCCGGGTGCCTTGGAGTCAGAGGGGCTGTCCGTACTGGAGGCTTCCAACGCGGAGAACAAGGACTCACTGGTGGTTACTCAAGCCACTGCCGATGAGCACTCCTTGAGCTCGATCGAGGACATGGCGCCCAAGTGCGGCGAGTTCATCATGGCCGGCCCGCCCGAGTTCCAGGAACGCGCCTACGGTGTGGACGGCCTGGAGGAGAAGTACAACTGCACGTTCAAGTCCTTCGAACCCATCAATGACGGCTCCGGCCCCCTGACGGTGCAGGCTCTCACGAGCGGTGATGTGCAGGTGGCCAACATCTTCACGACCACCCCGGCCATCGAGGACGAGAACCTGGTGGTTCTGGAGGATCCCCAGAACAACTTCATCGCGCAGCAGGTGCTGCCCCTGACCGCTCCGGACCGCCTCCCGCAGGAGGCCCAGGACGCGCTGAACGAGTTCTCCAACAAGCTGACCACCCAGGATCTGATCGATCTCAACCGCAAGGTGAGCGGTGAACAGCAAATGAACCCGGCGGATGCCGCTGCCGAGTGGCTGTCGGACAACGGCTACCAGTCCTAGTTTCCACAGGGGATGTCCACAGTGCGTGGGCATTCTGAGAAACCGCGGTTGACCTGCCCAAACATGGCGTTTGGGCAGGTCAATTCTCGTTCGACACGCCGCAGTATCCACACCTGTGGATAACTCTGTGCACAACCTGTGCAGTAAACCTAGGGTTACGGAATGCGACACGTCCGCGTCACCTTGTTAGGGCACTAACGAACGTGTCTATGCTGGGGAAGCCACACTTCATTGGATGGTGGCACTGTCCGAAAGGGCTCGGCGTCAAGGGGGATCTCGAGCTCGGAACCACCTCACAGAGCTGTTTGCGTGAGGAGACCGAGGAGACCGCACTATGTTTCAACAGGAAATGATCCTCCCGACCGTCACCAGCCGTGACGAGCTCATCGGTGCCATGAAGCGACGCTTGAGCCAGGATGACCGCGTGTCCTCGGCCGACCGTGATGTTTTTCTGCGTCGGCTGAGTTCCTACGCCGGCCAACTCGTGAATGGATTGCGTGCCGTTTACGGGCAGCGCCCGGATTTCTGGGAGTTGGCCGCGGCCAGCGTGCTCACCGCGTGGGATTCCTTTGCGGAACGCCCCAGCGATCTCAAGAAGCTGGATGTGGAACGCGAGGCAGCGCCGTCGTGGTTCCTGTCCCGGCAGGCCGTGGGTGGGGTCTGCTACGTGGATCGTTACGCCGGTTCGATTGCGGGACTGCGTGAACGCATTCCGTATTTCAAGGAACTCGGTCTCAACTACCTGCATTTGATGCCGCTGTACGAGTGCCCCGAGGGCAACTCCGATGGCGGGTATGCGGTCTCCTCGTACCGGCGCGTGGACCCGTCGCTGGGCACCATGGAGGAGCTGGCCGAGTTCGCTGCCGAACTGCGGGCCGAGGGCATCGCGCTGGTGCTCGACTTCGTTTTCAATCACACCTCCAACGAACACGAATGGGCCCAGGCTGCTGCAGCGGGAGATTCGTTCTACGAGCAGTTCTACTGGATCTACCCGGACCGCACCGTGCCGGCACAGTTCGAGGAGACCGCGCGAGAGATCTTCCCGGATGACCACCCGGGGGTCTTCACTCGCGTGGACGCCACCCCTGCCGGTCGTGCGGCCAGCGCGCTCGAAGAGGACCCGCGCTGGGTGTGGACCACTTTTCACCGTTTCCAGTGGGACCTGAACTATTCCAACCCCGCCGTGTTCCGGGCCATGGCCTCGGAAATGTTGTTCTTGGCGAATCAGGGCGCACAGGTGCTGCGCCTGGACGCCGTGGCCTTCATCTGGAAGCAGCTGGGCACCACGTGCGAGTCCCAGCCGCAGGTGCATGACTTGCTGCGCGCGTTCAATGCCATGGTCAAGTTGGCGGCCCCGGCGGTGGAGTTCAAGTCCGAGGCTATCGTCCACCCGGACGAGGTCATCCGCTACATCCATACCGACCAGTGCGCCCTGTCCTACAACCCGTTGCAAATGGCTCTCGGGTGGGAGGCCAGCGCCACCCGCAAGGTGGCCATGCTGCAACAGGCCCTCAACGAGCGGCACAACATTCCCGAGGGCACCGCGTGGGTCAATTACGTGCGCAGTCACGATGACATCGGGTGGACCTTCTCTGACGAGGACGCCGCTCGGCTGGGAATCAACGGGCACGACCACCGCCGTTTCCTCAATAATTTCTACACCGGCCGTTTCGAGGGCAGCTTTGCCAACGGTGTGGTTTTCCAGGACAACCCGCGCACCGGCGACTGCCGGATCTGTGGCACCACGGCGTCGCTCATGGGTCTGGAAGCCGAGCCCGGGCCGGCTGCGGACCGCATCCTGTTGGCGTATTCGTTGGCCATGAGCACCGGTGGGGTTCCCCTGGTCTACCTGGGGGACGAGGTGGGTCAGCTCAACGATCCCACCTGGGACGAGGACCCGGACAACGCCCACGATGCTCGCTGGGTGCACCGCCCCGAATACCCCCTGAGCGATTACGAGCGCCGCCACGACCTGTTCTCCGTGCAGGGGCGGATCTTCGGGGGCATTCAGCGGATGATCTCCGTCCGGCAGCAGACCGAGGAGTTCGACGGTACCCGCCTGATCCCGTTCGAGACCCACAACCCACATGTGCTGGGCTATCAACGCCCCGGGGAGCACAGCGTGGTGTTGTGTCTGGCCAATTTCAGTGACTGGTCACAGTTCGTGACGGGGGAGACGCTGTCCGGGTTCCTGTCCACGGGCGTGGAATTACACGGCAACGGCACTATTGATCTGCGCAGCGGCATTCTGTTGGATGCCCACAGCTTCTGGTGGATTCGCGTGATCCCGGTACAGCAAACCATGGAGTTGTCACACACAGGTGCAGAAAAAACTGCTCGATAGGCACCGCTGACGTCAGAAAATCCCGCCCGGGAACCCCGGGCGGGATTTTTTGTCGGAATCTTTTGTGCCGCCTCGATGACCGTTATCCACAGGAGTTGTCCACACGGTGGAAAACTCACACGGTTGTGATTCCACGGCTGTGATGCACGCATGTTCGACTGTGGAGAGGTGAAAAACCCTGCGAACGCGCCAAAGTCCATCGGAACGAATGTTCCCTGCGGGTGGCAATCAGACACATCTTCGAATTATTCACAGCATTGTCCACACCTGTGGATAACTTTCTCCACCCCTGTGCACAGCGCTCCGGGGGTGAACACGGAGTGGACATCTGAGGATTGTGGGTCAAGATAATAGGCATCGACGTGGCAGGCACAGGATGATCGGGTGGGCTGGCCGACTGTGTGGGAGAAGCTGCGTTTGGGGAACTACTTGAGGGATAAACCATGCACGAAGCGGACATACCGCACGGTTTTCTCATCAGCAAGCAGGAGTTCGTGCCCGCGAGTGCTGATGAGTTCGAACGTGTGCTCTTGGAGCCCTGGTCCATTGCTGCGTGGAACGATTTGGAACTCACGGCGCCCAAGGATCCGAGGGTGCCCTTGGATGTCGGAGATGCCATGGAGTTCACGGTCAAAGTGGGCCCGCTGTCTTTCGACTACGTGATGATCGTGGCCTCCCGCACCCCCGGGATCTCCTACGTTCAGCGCACCACTAAGGGGTTCGTAGAGGTCACCATCGAGTACTCCTGGAAGACGCAGGGGATGGGAACTCTCGTGACCGTGGATGCGATGTATCGCCTGACAGGGTCGTTGTGGTGGAAGAAGCCCATGACACAGATCGTGGCACGCCGGGCCGTGAGGCAAGCAGCCCGGAACATGCGAGACATGTTTTCTCCACGCAGAAGCAAAGGCACTGGAAAATTGAACCTTTCCTGACCCCATGGCCGTAAAGAGTTCCACCATCTAAGCTGGAGTAGGACACAACCGTGCGACCACGGGCAGGGTTCGCACGTGTCCCAGGGGTACACGAACGTAAGGGGAACTGGATTGGCTGAGTCCAGCATTGTTGAGTTCGAGGAACGTCTGATCATTCACGTTCCCGCCAATGTGGTGGAGCGCATGTTGGTCGATGCACCGGCGCTGCCGCAGTGGCGCACGTGCATGCGAGAAAACGTGGAAACGTCCGATCCGATCATGAAGCCCGGCACCACGGTGTCCTTCGCGACCACCCAGTACGGATTGAACTTCGATTACATCCAGATCGTGTCGCAGTACATCCCCGGTGAGACCCTGGCCTACCGCACCACCAAGGGTCTCTTCTTCATCGATACCACCTACGAGTGGGCCGAGGACCACGGCAGTACCCGGCTGACCTGTCGGTACCGGTTGTACGTGCCCAAGAACAAGCAGTTCATCAAGCGGTTGGTGGAACGCAGCTTCCAGAACCAGTCGCGCGATGACAACAAGAATTTGAAGCACCTGCTGGAGACGGGCGCGCAGCGCTACCGGGCGGCGTCGAACCTCACGCCGGACGAGCCCCGGTTGGAATCGCTGAAGTAGCCGGCACGGCCCGCAGCAATAAATCCGGGCTCAGTCCAGCCGTAGTTCGTGGCGCAGCACCGTCACATGAAAATCCTGGTGCGCCACGTAGAAATCCTGCTCTCCGCGCGGCTCGTATCCCAGGCCCTGGTAGAACTCGGCCAGTCGAGGGCTGTTCACATCGCAGTCCAAGCGCACCACTGAGCGCCCCGAGCCCCGCGTGACGTTTTCAGCATGGTGGATCAACGCCGGGCCCGTGCCGGTGCCCCGTAGCGAGCGATCCACCGCCACCCCGTGCACGTATCCGGCTGGTTCCTCTTGCTTGCCCCAGATGCGGAGGTCCTCCCACAGCACCTGCACGCTGGCGAGCACCACGGTGGGGTCCTCGGGGGATTCGATCACCGACCATTCGCCGCGGCGGATTTCCTGGGCCACGTCGGCCGGGTCGAATTCGCCCTCGCGCCACTGGTCGATGCCGCGGCCCTGGAGCCATCTGGCAATGCGGTTGCGCAGGTCAACGATGCCCTGGGCATGCTCTTCGCGCGCCGCGATGATCGGGCCGGGTGTGGGTTGGAGTTCTTCGAGTGAATCAGGCACGCACACGAGAATAAGACATCCACATGACAACTTATGACTCGGAAAGTACCTTTCCTACGCTAGTGGCTGAACCTTCTTGACCCTGTCGAGGGCCCTGGCGTTAGGTGGGAATATCAACGCCAAGCGCTAGGAAGGATGATTCACTGTGGCTGAAAAGTTCACTCTCCCCGATCTCCCGTATGACTACGCCGCTCTCGAGCCCCACATCTCGGCTCAGATCATGCAGTTGCACCACGACAAGCACCACAACACCTACGTGACCGGTGCCAACACTGCTCTGGAGAAGATGGAAGAGGCTCGCGCCAACGGTGACGCTGCCGGTGCCGCCAAGCTGTCCAAGGATCTCCAGTTCAACCTGGGTGGCCACATCAACCACTCGATCTTCTGGAAGAACCTCTCTCCGGAGGGTGGCGACAAGCCCGAGGGCGAGCTCGCCGCAGCCATCGACAACTTCTTTGGCTCCTTCGACAACTTCCGTGATCAGTTCACCGCAGTTGCCACCACCATTCAGGGCTCCGGCTGGGCCATCCTGGCTTACGAGCCCATCGCCGGCAACCTGGTGATCGAGCAGATGTACGACCAGCAGAACGGCGTTCCCGTTGCCACCATCCCGCTGCTGCAGCTGGACATGTGGGAGCACGCCTTCTACCTGGACTACCAGAACGTCAAGGCTGACTACGTCAAGGCCTTCTGGAACATCGTGAACTGGGCAGACGTCGCAGAGCGCTTCGAGAAGGCTCGCACCGGCGCCAAGTCCCTCATCTGATTGAGGCCTTACGCCCCCACCTCCACCTTGTGAGGTGAACCGGAACCCCGCACGGCAGCCATGGTTGTCGCGCGGGGTTTCGTCTTTCCGAGCGGTGATCTGTCGTTGCCTTTCATCGACGACGCCGCTCGCGGCCCCTTCCACTGCACCCCAAGTCATTCCCGCCGCAGAGCCGTTCGCACACCTGAGGAGAGTTCGTGAGTACACCTCGTTTTCTGGTCACCCGTGAGATCCCGGAACCGGGACCGTCCATC
>JAKDKI010000248.1 GCA_030453435.1 Kocuria sp. | reverse complement strand
CAGGCTAGTCCAGGTCAGGATCGGTGGGCAGCTCTTGATCCGCCGTGTCGATCCGATTCTCTATCTGCAGTTCGTCCACGTCCTTGAGCGGGTCCTCATCGGCCCCCCACTGGGCATCGTCCTCTTCCCACGCGGAATCCTCGTCACCGGTGGTGCCGATGAACTCGTCCTCGCGCAGGGGCTCCCCGGGAGCGTCCGGGTTGTCGATGGGGTTGGGATCAGGGATGGGTTCAGACATCATGGATTCCTTTCTCGCCCCGAGCTCGGTCACGTCGACCAGCCCGTAGAACGATCATAGTACTTACTGTTGGCCGTCAGCCGGTGCCGAGAAGGACCACATCACGCCGAAACGGTCGAACACCGTGCCGTACCACTCGCCCCACGGTGCCTTCTCGAAGGGCATGCCCACCGAACCACCGCCATTGGTGAGCTTCTGGATCAGGTCGCGAGCGTCGTCGGGAGTCTCCACGGAATAGAGCAACGAGTAAGCGGTGCCGCGCAGCGGGTAGTCGTTTCCGTCTTCCATCGCATCACCGCCGGCAACCTGGCCGCCGGGGGTGGTCAGGACCGCGTGGGCCACGTGTTGAGGGTTCGGCTCGAAGGGCATGCCCTCCAGCTGCATGTCTCCGTAACGCACCAGGTCAAGGTCTCCACCGAAGACTTCGTGCCAATGCTCAAAGGCCTCGGCCGCGTTACCGGGCAGAGCGATATAAGTAGCGAGGGTGGTGCTCATGCGGTGCTCCTGAGTTCGAAAACGTCACGGCAGTCGTGTGTCGCGTGCTCGCCAGAATAGGCCTCCCCCGCCCCTGGGACCAGACCCCGGTCAGATCAACGGCCAGGGAAATCTCATCCCGGTGGGGTCCGCCGGTAGCCGACCCAAGAGCCCCAGGACTCTCACGCGTTCCCGGAGAGCCTGAGCCTCTGCGGTGGTGAGCAGGTCCGCAACTTCGGCCGGGACCTCGTGTTGAAGGGGCGCAATGTCCTCCAACAACGCCTCCGCAATCGGTTCTCGGGCAAAGTCCCAAATGACCGTGCGCAGTTTGAAGGGCTCGGCAAAACACAGTCCGTGATCGATTCCCCAGATCCGCCCGTCCAGGCCCCGCAGCACGTGGCCGGCTTTACGGTCGGTGTTGTTGGCGACCACGTCGAAGACCGCCATGCGTTTGAGATCCTCATGCGTGTCCGGACAATCCGCGTACAGGGTGAAGTAGTGCTGCTCCAGGTCCGTTTCGATGAACCGCTGCAGGGACCCGATGCCAAAGGGGCTGTCCTCCCGTATGATGGTCAGCGGCACGATCCCCCAGCCCAGTGCCTCACTCAGTAGGTACGCCGCGCGTTCGCGCCGGTAGAGCCCCGGTTCGAAGTCGTACAGCGGCCGCTCCCCCAGCTCTGGTTTGTAAATGGCCCAGCCCTGATTGTCCCCGTGAGTCAGTTCAATCAGAAACGTCTCGTTACTGCTCTCCACAAGCTGCCCGAGAATCTCGATCTGCCCCAGTTCAAGAAGTTCACTCGTGCGCTGATCGTCCACGGTGCCTCCTCAGTGCGCCGTCAATGCGGCCAGCGAATCCTGGGTTGAGTTAACGGTCAGCACCACGGGATCGTGCCCTTGGGGATATGCCACCGCTGACACCGAACACGGCCCCACACTGAGCCGCTGGAACTTGTTCAGCGGAGTGCCCATCTCGTGCGCTACCACAGCGCGGATGGGATCCGCGTGAGAGCAGCAGACCACGGTGCCGCCGGGGTGAGCGGTTCGGATTCGGGCGAGCGCGTCGATCATGCGGTCCAGCATGTGCTGGAAGCTCTCACCACCGGGAAATGTGAAGCTCGCGGGTTCATGCTGCACGGTCTGCCATTCGGCCTTGCGGGCCAAATCTGCCAACTTCTGGCCGGTCCACTCCCCCACATCCAGTTCCAGCAGACCCTGATCGTCGATGACCGGCAGCCCGGTGGCGTCCGCCGTGGCCTGCGCTGTCTCTCGCGTGCGTTCCAGCGGAGACGAGTAGAGCGCCGTGACTGGGAGTTCGGTGAGCCGCTGCGCCACGCGCGCAGCCTGTTCTCTGCCGGCCTCGGACAGGTGCAGTCCCGGAGCTCGCCCAGGCAAGAGCTGCCCGGTGGTGGGTGTCTGACCGTGCCGAACGAGCAGCAACGTGGTGGTTTCTGGGCTCACACGCACCAGCGTAGGCGGCGGATTCTCCCTCGTCACGGCCTACCTGCTCGCCGCCCGTCATACGACGTCATCAACATGTGGGAGGGGTCGACGCCGCTGGCCCCCGCGCGTAGCGTGGCGTGCGTGAGCGTTCAGCCTGAGATCCGCACCGTGGGTGACCTGCGCGCAGCAGGTCACGTCCAGAAGACACTGCGCGAAGAAATCCGCGACAACCTGCTCGCCGCTCTGGCAGCCGGGGAAAATCCGTGGCCGGGTTTGCACGGTTTCGACCGCACCGTCATCCCCCAGCTGGAGCGTGCCCTGATTGCCGGGCACGACATCGTGCTGTTGGGTGAGCGAGGCCAGGGCAAGACCCGTCTGCTGCGCACGCTGTCCGGACTGCTGGACGAGTGGAGCCCCGTGATCGAGGGTTCCGAACTCAATGAGCACCCCTACGACCCCATCACCGCGGATTCGGTCAGCCGTGCCGCCATCGAAGGTGACGCCTTGCCGATTGCTTGGCGGCACCGAACCGACCGCTACGTCGAGAAGCTGTCCACCCCGGACACCTCCGTGGCCGACCTCATCGGTGACGTTGACCCCATGCGCGTGGCCGAGGGTCGCCGTCTGGGCGATCCGGAGACCATCCACTTCGGCCTGGTACCGCGCGCCAACCGAGGCATCGTGGCCCTCAATGAGCTTCCAGACCTGGCAGAACGCATCCAGGTGGCACTGCTCAACGTCATGGAAGAGCGGGATATCCAGATCCGCGGTTACGTGCTGCGCCTGCCCCTGGACGTACTCGTGGTTGCCTCCGCGAACCCGGAGGACTACACCAACCGCGGCCGGATCATCACTCCGCTCAAGGACCGCTTCGGCGCCGAAATCCGCACCCATTACCCGCTGGAATTGACCGACGAGATCGCGGTCATTCGCCAGGAGGCGCAGCTGACGGCCGAGGTGCCGGACGTGATCCTGGAAATTCTCGCCCGTTTCACGCGGGCGCTGCGCGAATCAAACGCCGTCAATCAAGCCTCCGGCGTCTCCGCACGATTCGCCATTGCCGGTGCGGAGACCATTGCGGCCGCTGCCCGACATCGCGCTACGGTGCGCCCGGGCGAAGATGCGGTGGCCCGCCTCGTGGACGTGGACAGCGCCGTCGACGTGCTGGGCGGCAAGATCGAATTCGAGTCCGGTGAGGAAGGTCGCGAGGACGAGATTCTGGAGCACCTGTTGCGCACCGCGACCGCCGACGCCGTACGGGCCCACTTCCGGGGGTTGGATTTCGGCCCGCTCGTGGAGGCTTTCGACGGTCAACGAACCATCACCACCGGTGAACAGGTCACCGCCCAGGAATTCCTTGACGCTCTGCCCGGTCTCGAGGACAACGAGTTGTATGACCAGATCGCCCAGAAAGTGGGCGGGGACACCCCCGGTCACCGAGCCACCGCCATCGAGTTGGCATTGGAAGGGTTATTCCTGATTCGTCAGCTCTCCAAAGAAACCGGTGACGGGGAAACCGTCTACGGATAGAGGCCATCATGCGTAACCGCCACAGGTCCTCCCGATACGGCCGCTACTCCGGGGGCCCCGATCCCCTGGCACCACCCGTCGATCTCGCTGAAGCCCTCGATGCTGTGGCGGAGGACGTCATGGCCGGATACTCCCCCGAGCAAGCCATGCGGGAGTTCCTGCGCCGCGGTGGACGGAACCAGCGCGGACTGGACGATCTGGCGCGCCAGGTGCACCAGCGACGTCGTGATTTATTGAGCAAGCACCGCCTGGACGGCACGATCCAGGAGGTCAAGGAGCTGCTGGAGA
>JAKDKI010000034.1 GCA_030453435.1 Kocuria sp. | reverse complement strand
TCGAGAATTCTGGTTATATCGTCGACTACTTTGCAGATTCGGGCCGCGCATGGTTTTACCGTCGATCAGTGGGCAGCACTCGCCGCAAACGGACTAACTACCCCCGCGCATCCACATCCTCGAAGATCAGGAACGTCTGGGTGTCCACCACCTCGGGCATGGGCTGGATCATCTCGAAAATCACGTCGCGCAGTTCCGTGGTCCCACCAGCCCGCACCAGAAGCATCACATCGAACGTTCCACCCACGAGTGCCACGTGTTGGACCTGCGGAATTTGCCGCAGCTTGGCGCACAACGACGGCCACGTGTTCTGCTTCAGCCGCACGGTCACGTACGCGGACGCTTCCAGCCCCGCCCGTACCGGATCAATCACCGCGGTGTAGCGCAGGATCACACCCTGGTCATGAAGCTTCTTGATTCGCTCATAGGCGTGCGCGCGCGAAATATGCACCCGGCTCGCGAGCGCGGTCACGGACTGCCGTGCGTCCCGGGTCAGTTCGTCCAGGATCCGTCGATCCGTATCGTCCAGATCCGCCCGCCGCTTCTCGGCCATCCCGTTCCTCTTTCTTCACACACTTCGCCGACGACGCCGCTCGCCGCCTTCTCGCCTCCGCTCATCGGATACATCTGCACCCATCCGACAAACCGTCATGACGTAGGTCACATCAGATCATATTGTCCACGATGAGCCCCTGAAGCGCACTTTCGTCCAGTGCATCCCAGAACTGGGGAGACAACAGGCCGATAGTTCCCATACTTGGATCACGAAACGTCTGAACCAACCATGGAAGGGGTCGGCCATGAGCGAGCCCACTTCACCCGGCGGCGATCCCGCCACCGAGGCCTCCACGACGGACTCCAACGCGTCGGACATGCAGGACAACTCGACAGTTGAAGAGACCACCCCCGGCGCCGTCGACGAAACCCCCGCAGAGGACACCGCACCCGTGATCCCCGCGGTGGAAGCGTCCAAGAACTTCGGCATCACCCCGGAGGCCTACATGCTTCCGGCAACCAACGAGATCCAGCTGCTGGCCCCGGATGGACAGCCCGTCCCGGACAGCGAGCAGGGCCCCGAACCGGGTCACGAGTACCCCATGCCCTCGACCGAGCAGTTGCTCAAGGCGTACGAGAAGCTCGTGGTGGGTCGCCGCATCAACGACCAGAACATGGCGTTGGTCCGTCAGGGGCGCATGGCCGTCTACCCTTCGAGCCATGGCCAGGAAGCCTGCCAGGTCGCAGCGGCTATGTGCTTGGGCGACAACGACTGGCTATTCCCCACCTACCGCGACTCGGTGGCCGTGATGTCCCGCGGCGTGGATCCGCTCGAGGTCATGAGCACCTTCCGCGGTGACTGGCACGGCGGTTTCGATCCGCGCGAGTACAAGGTCAGCATTCAGGCCACCCCGCTCACCACCCAGCTCCTGCACGCCGTGGGTGTCGCGCACGCGGCCAAGCTGCGCGGCGAGGACACCGTCACCCTGGCGATGTGCGGCGATGGCGCCACCTCCGAGGGCGACTTCCACGAAGCCCTCAACTTCGCCGCCGTATTCCAATTGCCCGTCCTGTTCCTGGTGCAGAACAACGGCTACGCGATCTCCGTGCCGCTGTCCTCCCAGACTCACGCCCCCACGCTGGCGCACAAGGCCGTCGGGTACGGCATGGCCGGCGAGCGCGTGGACGGCAACGATCTGGCCGCTCTGCTCTCCGTGCTGGGCCGCGGCGTGGAACTGTGCCGCCAGGGCAAGGGCCCGCTTCTGGTTGAGGCCATGACCTACCGCATGCAGGCGCACACCAACGCGGATGACGACACCCGTTACCGCGAGCGCGACGAGGTCTCCGAGTGGGTGGCCAAGGATCCGATCACGCGCATGCAGCGCTACCTCAACGATCAGGACGCCCTGGACGACGCCGCGTCGGAGCAGATTTCCGCGCACGCCGAGGACATGGCCAAGCGCCTGCGTGAAGCCATGGCCACCAAACCGGAGCTGGATCCCCAGGACCTGTTCCGCCACGTTTACAGCGAACCCACCACCCAGTTGCGCGAGCAGTCCGATCTGCTGGCCGACGAACTGTCCCGAGAGGAGGCGTGATGAGCGTCCAGAAAATCAGCTTTGCCAAGGCGCTGAACACCGCTCTCGCGGACGCCCTGGAAACCGATCCGAGCGTTCTGATCTTCGGTGAGGACGTGGGAACCCTCGGTGGCGTTTTCCGCATCACCGACGGCCTGACCGCCAAGTTCGGCCGCGAGCGCTGCTTCGACACTCCCCTGGCGGAGTCCGGGATCATCGGCACCGCCGTGGGCATGGCCATGAACGGCATGCGCCCGGTGGTCGAGATGCAGTTCGATGCCTTCGCCTACCCCGCCTTCGAGCAGATCGCCTCGCACGTGGCCAAGATGCACAACCGCACCCGCGGCAAGCTGGCCATGCAGATGGTCATCCGCATTCCCTACGGCGGCGGCGTGGGCGGTGTGGAGCACCACTGTGATTCCTCGGAGTCCTACTACGCCCACACCCCGGGCCTGAAGGTCTTCACCCCGGCCTCCGTCACCGATGCCTACCTCATGCTGCGTGAGGCCATCGACTCCCCGGACCCCGTGGTCTTCTTCGAGCCCAAGCGGTTGTACTGGTCCACCGCCCAGATCGACCTGGACGAGCTGCGCGAGCAGTACGCGAACGGGACCGCGCAGAAACGCGAGGGGCACGCCGTCGTCGCCCGTGAAGGTACTGACGCAACCTTGATCAGCTACGGCCCGTCCGTGCCCGTGTGCTTGTCCGCGGCGGAAGAAGCCGCTCAGGACGGCTTGAACGTGGAGGTCATCGACCTGGGCACCATCGTGCCCTACGACGACGAAACGGTCGCGGCCTCCGTACGCAAGACCGGCCGCGCCGTGGTGGTTGCCGAGGCCCAGGGCTTCGCGTCCGTGGCCTCGGAAATCGTGGCGCGCACCCAGCAGCGCTGCTTCCATTCGTTGGCCGCGCCGGTCCTGCGGGTTACAGGGTTCGATATCCCCTACCCCTCGCCGGCCTTCGAACACCATCACATCCCCAGTGTCGAGCGGATCCTCGACACCCTGGACGAACTGCAGTGGGAGGACTGACCCGTGAGCATCAATGTGTTCCATCTGCCCGACCTGGGCGAAGGTCTCACCGAGGCGGACATCCTGCACTGGCTGGTCGCCGAGGGTGACACCGTGGCCATGGACCAGCCGATCGTGGAGGTCGAAACCGCCAAGTCGGCGGTCGAGATCCCCAGCCCCGTCGAAGGCACCGTGCACAAGCTGCACGGCGCGGAGGGCGAGACGCTCACCGTGGGTCAGTCGCTGATCTCGGTGTCCGACGGCGCCGAGGCCCCGGCTTCGGAGGACGCCCCGGCACCCACCGCGGAAGCCTCAGCTGCCGAATCCGATGACTCTCCCGAGCCCACCCAGGGCGCGAGCTACCGCGAGGAAGAACGCGCGGGCACCCAGCCGTCGGCCGAGGAGTCCGCGGACGATGAGTCCGACGAGTCCTCCGGCAACGTGCTGATCGGCTACGGCACCACTTCGGGTGGCTCCTCCCGCCGACGCCGCCGCGGCAAGTCCGCGCGCACCTCCGGCGGTTCCGCGACCGGCCAGTCCGGTGCCGCGTCCCACACCCACGACGCACTGACCGCAGCCCCGCGGATGGCCCCCACGGTCATCTCGCCGCTGGTGCGCAAGCTCGCCAAGGAGCACGGCGTGGACATCACCGCGCTCACCGGCACCGGACCGGGCGGGTTGATCATGCGCCAGGACATCCGGGCCGCCATGGATCAGGTGGACGATCAACGACGCCGCTCGGATGCGGCCGGTCCCGCGCCCACCGGTCTCGCAACGGCGCCTCCCGCACCCCCGGCTCCGGCTGCGCCGGCGCCGTGGCCCGCCAATGCCTCTGACCCGGGCCATTCAACCGTCCCGACCAGGGGTGGCGCGGCACCGGCGGCGGCAGCTGCGGCGGCGTCGTCGAATGTTGGCGGCACACACGGCCAGGACGTGGACTCGCGAACCGGTCTGACGGTGGCCCAGCGCGAACCAGTGAAGGGCGTGCGCAAGGCGATTTCCGATGCCATGACGCGCTCCCGCACCGAGATCCCCGAGGCCACCATTTGGGTGGACGTGGATGCGACCGAGCTGCTGAATCTGCGCGCGAGCTACAAGGCCAAGGACCCGGAGAACGCGCCGAGTCTGCTGGCCCTGCTGGCCCGTTTCACGCTGGCTGGACTGCGGGCGTACCCGCAGTTGTGTTCGCGGATCGAGACTCACGAGGACGGCACGCGTTCGATCGCGCGCTTCGACGGCGTGAACCTGGGCCTGGCCGTGGAATCCGAGCGCGGACTACTGGTTCCCAACCTGCGCAATGCGGACAAACTCAGCACGCTGGAGCTCAACCAGCGCATGCGCGAGGTCATTGAGGTGGCCCGCTCCGGCAAGGCGAGCCCGTCGGAGCTGTCAGGCAGCACGTTCACGCTCAACAATTACGGCGTGTTCGGCACGGACGGAGCCACGCCCATCATCAACCACCCCGAGGTGGGCATCCTGGGCATCGGCCGCATCATCGACAAGCCCTGGGTGGTCAACGGTGAACTCGCGGTCCGCAAGGTCACCACGCTGACGCTGGCCTTCGACCATCGCGTGTGCGACGGCGGTTCCGCGGGCGGGTTCCTGCGCTTCATCGCCGACGCCGTGGAAGACCCGACCAGCGCGTTCCTGCGGATGTAACCGCTCGGGTTCTTGCGAATGCAGTACTGACTGCGGCGACAAATAGTGCGGTGGGCCTACCTGGTCCGCCGCACTATGTCGTCCGTGGTCTCCGCCAGCTTCTCGACCAACGTGGCCGGCAGTTCTGAGTCCTCGAGCAGACCCTTGGCTCGCTGGGCGGCTTGTTCGGCCATCCGTTCCACACCGGCGCGGGCGCCGCAGCGTTCCAGTAGGTCCTTGGCCGTGTGGGCGTCCTCATCGCTGAGGCCTTCAACGGCCGCCCGGTCCAGGATCTCCTTCAGCTTGGGCCCGTACGGTCCGTGCTCGGCCAGCGCAACGAGCATGGTGCGCTTGCCTTCGCGCAGATCAGACTGCGCGGATTTCCCGGTCTGTTCGGGGTCACCGAACACGCCCAGGACGTCGTCCACGAGCTGATACGCGGTGCCCATGGCTCGGCCGACACTGCTGAGCGCCTTGACGTCCGCCAGGGGGGCGCCGCCCAGCACCGCACCCGCGGCGAGCGGGGCTTCAAAGGAGTACGCGGACGTCTTCAATCGAGTGGCCGACAGAATCTCCTGATGGGACACCGTCAGCCCCGGCAGGGCGTGTTCCACGTCCAAGAACTCTCCGGCCGCGGATCGGAACACCGCTTCATCCAGGATCGCGAGCAACCGCAACAGGCGCGATTCCGGCGCGTGAGAGGTGGCGATCAACCGGTACGCACCCGTGAGCGCCAAGTCCCCGGCCAGAATTCCCACGCTGCGGCCGTACTGTTTCGCGTGTTCCGTTCCCACTGCCGACGCCGCTCGGCCGCCCAACGCCATGCGCGTCGCCGCGCGCCGTTCGGCCGCCGCATTGACCGTGGGTTGGTGGCGGCGCAGTTCGTCCTGATCGATCACGTCGTCATGGATGAGCAGCGCGGTGTGCAGCAGCTCGAACCCGGCGCCCACGGCGTTGATGACCGGGTGCACGGGACGGGCAGGGTAGGAGTTAGTGGCCATGTGCAGCAGCTGCGGGCGCACCCCCTTGCCGCCGTTAGCTACGCGGGCGATCTCTCGCCACAGCTCGGCAAAGCGAGGGTTGACCTCTTCCGCACGCTCGATCGCATTGTTCAAGAACCCCTGCAGGGTCTTGGATGCGGTGAACTCCTCCACGGGCCGGCCGATGCCGCTCTGTGTGTAAGAGGAGTACTTTTTCATATTCCTATTTCAGCACACCGCTCTGACCGGCTGAGGCAAGGCCCACGCGCAGGCCCTCCACCCGGTAACCGGCAATCAAAGCGTCAGTGAACAGCTCGGGTTCGGACAGTTTCTCGATCCCGCGGTTGAACAGTTCACGCAGGAACACGTCGGTCTCCTGGATGGCCACGAAGTGACCGGGGCAGCGGTGAGCGCCGTCGCCGAAAGCCCCGCCTTCGGGACGAGTTCCCCGCGGAAGCTTGCGCTCGGGGCACACCGCACGCGGCTGATCGAAGACCTCGGTGTCCACGTTGGTGTCCTTGATGGACATCGAGATCATGTCCCCGGCGTGAATCGTGTAACTCTGTCCCTCGTGTTCGAGCTCGATATCCTCAGTGGCCCGCCGGTACAGTAGCCCCACCACGGGCTCCAACCGGAGGATGTCGTGCAGCATGGCGTACCGCTCGCCCTTGCCGGCCACCGTGAACCGCTCGAGGAGCGGTGGGTTGTCGAGCAAGTGCCACGCGGCCATGGCGATGAATTCGCGTGTGGTGACCATTCCCGCCGCGGCATAGGTCAGGCACTCGGTGGCGATCTCGGCCAGGGTGTAGTTCTGGTCCAACAGGTGTGAGATCACGTCCTCCCGCCGTTCCTTCTTGCGGACCTTGACCGCGGGGCGGACGTCGTGCCAGGTGAACGTGACCACCGGGAGGTTGCTCAAGGTCGAGCGGACCGCGAACCGTACCTTGTCCACCGCGTTGCGAGGTGCCGCGGTGGGATCGCCGTCGTTGGCGAAAAGTTTCATGAGTCGTTTGCCCATGGCATCCGGGTCCGTGCCGTCCACGCCCACGATGTGGGCGGCCACGCGCACCGAGTACCCCATAGCCGCCTCACCCAGATCCAACGATCCGGTGCGGTCCAACTCGGCCAGCGTTTCTTTGGCGTACCGGTCCATGAGCTCGCGGTAGGTGGTGTCCACGGTGGTGGGCGCGAAGAAGCGAGCGATCATGGAGCGCTGCCTGCGGTGCTCGGGGCCGTCTGCGAAGAGCACGGGGTGGCGTGACTTGCGCAGTCCGGCACGCACCTGCTCGGCTCGAAAGCCAGCCTGCAGGGTCTTCTGGTTCCGCAGTACCTGGCGTGCAAGGTTCAGCGAACTGATGCGCCAGCCGTCACCCACCCTCTCGATGGGGATGCCGGTGTTCCATTCACCGTCGGTGGCTTTTCGCTGATCCATATCCTGGCTGTCGCTCCGCCCTGTCACCGGGCACTGGTTCGCAGTCGGGGCCCCCGCGGGGCCGTCCGCCGCCATACGTTCGGCACTCACATCCCCCATTGTCACTCACGAAAGCACCTGTGGATACGGCGCGCCATACCCCCAATGCTGAGGACACCCCGGATAAGCTGGGGTGAGAGGTCGCCGGGAGCTGCGTCCGCAGCTTCCGTCTACGAAGCTGGAGCCGCCATGTCAGCACCCGCCCCTGCCCGTCCGAGTGGATCCGCGCCCGTCACGCGCGCCGGTCACCGCAGCCGGTTCTCATCCGTGGCTGCCAAATACATCATGGCCATCACCGGTCTGATTTTCTCGGCCTATGTCCTGGTCCACATGATCGGCAACCTCAAGGTCTATCAGGGCCCCGAGGCCTTCAATTCGTACGCGCACTGGCTGCGTAACGCGTTCTACCCCGTGCTCCCCTACGAGGGGCTGCTCTGGATCCTGCGCGTGGTGCTGCTGGTCAGCGTGATCGCCCACATCGTGTGCGCCCTCATTCTGAAATCCCGTGCTCGGCGCGCCCGCGGCGGTGCCCGCGCGCCCAGCATTCGCCGACGCCGCGGCCTGGGCCTTTCCGTGTTCGCCGGCCGATCGATGCTGGTCACCGGTGTGGTGCTGTTGCTGTTCGTGATCTTCCACATCCTGGATCTGACCACGGGCACCTCCCCCGCGGCCCCGGACGGCTTCCAAGCCGCCACGCACGAATCGTCCTACGCGTATTCGAACCTGGTGGACTCGTTCAGCCGCTGGCCGGCCTCTCTGATCTACATCGTGGCCATGCTGGCCCTGGCCCTGCACCTGCTCCACGGCCTGGTGAGTTCGGTGTACGACCTGGGCATCGGCGTGGGTTCCAAGGCCCGCAACATTCTGTCCGCGGTGGCCCTTCTGGTGGCCCTGGTGGTCGCTCTGGGCAACATCACCATTCCCGTGGCTGTTCTGACAGGACTGATTTCATGAGCTCCCCGTTGACCGACCGCGCCTCCGAACCCCTGGACGGCCGCATTCCCGACGGCGATCCGGCCACCGCATGGGCCCGCCGGAAACTCGATTACAAACTGGTCAGCCCGCTCAACCGGCGTAAGTTCCGCGTGATCGTGGTGGGTACGGGACTGGCCGGGGCGGGATGTGCTGCCGCGCTCGGGGAGCTGGGCTACGACGTCGTCGTCTATACCTTCCACGACGCCGCCCGCCGTGCCCACTCGGTGGCGGCCCAGGGCGGTATCAACGCGGCCCGCGCGAAGAAGGTGGACAACGATTCACTCGAGCGGTTCGTCAAGGACACCGTGAAGGGCGGGGATTTCCGCGGGCGCGAGGCCGATTGTTTCCGTCTCGGGGAGGAATCCGTGCGCGTCATCGACCATATGGACGCGATCGGCGCACCGTTCGCCCGAGAGTACGGCGGGCAATTGCGCACCCGGTCGTTCGGTGGCGTGCAGGTCTCGCGCACCTATTACACGCGTGGCCAGACGGGTCAGCAGCTGCAGGTGGCGGCGTCCCGTGCGCTGCAACGCCAGGTGGGCACGGGCAGCGTGGATCTGCGCACGCATCGCGAGATGCTGGATCTGATCGTCAAGGACGGTCGCGCGCAGGGCGTGGTGTGCCGCAACTTGTACACCGGCGAGATCGAGGCGGAGACCGCTCACGCCGTGGTGCTGTGCACGGGCGGCTACGGCAACGTGTATTTCCGCTCGACGCTCGCGCACAATTCGAACGTGACCGCGGCCTGGCGGGCGCACAGGCGCGGAGCGTATTTCGCGTCCCCATCCTTCATCCAGTTCCATCCGACCGCGTTGCCGGTGAGTTCGCACTGGCAGTCCAAAACCACGCTGATGAGTGAGTCGCTGCGTAATGACGGACGCATCTGGGTTCCGGCGCGGGCCGGTGACGACCGCCCACCCAACGAGATTCCCGAGGACGAGCGCGACTACTACCTGGAGCGCAAGTACCCCGCGTACGGCAACCTGTCCCCGCGAGACATCTCCTCTCGGGCGGCGCGCGAACAGATCGAGGCGGGCCACGGCGTGGGCCCGCTTAAGAACAGCGTGTACTTGGATTTCCGAGACGCCATGGAACGGCTGGGCAAGCCGACCATCAAGGAGCGCTACGGAAACCTGTTCTCCATGTATTTCGATGCAACAGGTGAGGACCCCTACACCCAGCCCATGCGCATCGCTCCGGGCGCGCACTTCGCGATGGGTGGGCTGTGGAGCGACTACGACATGATGACCTCAGTACCCGGCTTGTTCGTGGGTGGCGAGGCCGGATGGGGCTATCACGGCGCCAACCGGTTGGGCGCCAACTCACTGCTCTCGGCGTGCGTGGATGGCTGGTTCACCCTGCCGTTCTCCGTCCCCAACTTCCTGGCTTCGCACCTCGGGACCGCTCCCCTGTCGCTTGACGACGACGCCGTGCGCGCCACGATCAACGACGTCAAGGCCCGCACGGAGCAGCTGCTGTCCATCGGTGGAACCCGCGGTGCAGACGACTTCCACCGGCGACTCGGCGACATTTTGTACACGGGTTGTGGAGTGTCCCGGACGGTGTCCGGATTGGAAACTGCCCTCAACGAGATCCGCTCCTTGCGTTCGGAATTTTGGAATGACTTGCGAGTTCCGGGAACGGGGCGGCAGCTGAACCAGGAACTCGAGCGCGCGGGTCGCGTGGCCGACTATCTGGAAATGGCCGAACTCATGTGCCTGGATGCCTTGGACCGCGACGAGTCCTGCGGCGCGCACTTCCGTGAGGATCACCAGACCGAAGGCGGCGAAGCGCAGCGCGATGACGAGAACTGGGCGTTCGTATCCGCGTGGGAGCACGTGCCCGGCACGCCCGAGCACCCGGGCACGCCCATACGGCACGCGGAACCACTGTCGTTCGAGACAGTTCCGCTGCAGACCAGGAACTACAAGTGATGGCGGTTCGTGAGAGATTGCGATTCGTTGTCACGTGTGAGGAGACCGACCGTGAAACTGACCATTGAGGTATGGCGCCAAGCATCCGATGAAGACGCCGGGGAATTCGTCACGTACACCGTGGATGACGCCGCGGCGGAGATGTCCCTGCCCGAGCTGCTGGATCGACTCAACGCGCAGCTGGTCGAAGCCGGGGATGACCCGATTGCCTTCGATACCGATTGTCGCGAGGGCATCTGCGGAACGTGCGGCATCACGGTGGACGGCGTCCCGCACGGGCCGGAGCCGCACACACCCATGTGTCGTCAGCACCTGAGGTCATTCTCGGACGGCGCTCATATTCGGATGGAGCCGTTCAGGTCTTCAGCTTTCCCGGTGGTTCGTGACCTGGTGGTGGACCGTTCCGCGATGGACCGTGTGGTGGCTTCGGGCGGATTCGTATCCGTGGACGCCGGCACGGCCCCGGATGCGGACACCCGCCAGATCCCGTTCGACATGGCGGAGCGAGCCCTGGATTTCTCGGCGTGCATCGGCTGCGGCGCGTGCATTGCAGCCTGCCCGAACGGGTCGTCGCACTTGTTCACCGGCTCGTTGCTCACTCACCTGGCCACGCTTCCCCAGGGCAAGCCGGAGCGCGGACGACGTGCCCGCGGCGTGGTGGAGTCCGCCGAGGAAGAGTTCGGCCCGTGCTCGGTCTACGGCGAATGCGCAGAGGTCTGCCCCGCGGGCATTCCCCTGTCAGCCATCAGTGCCGTGAACCGTGAGGCTGCCCGTGCCGCCGTGCGGCGGAATCGGGATGACTGACTACTGCGCCTCGACAACCGCAGAAGGGGAAAGTTTGACCCCGTGGCCCAGTCCCGATGATTAAACCGCCGGGCTCAGCGCCAACTTTGAGGCAATGGCCAGCATGACCACGCCCACCATGATGTCCACAATGCGCCAGGTCAGCGGGGTATTCAAGACCCGCGAGAGCGCTTTGGCGCCCGCACCCAGTGCGATGAACCAGATGACGGACCCCATGATGGCTCCTGCTGCGAAGACCCATCGTTGATCGCCCTGTTGATTGGCCAGGTTGCCCAGCATGATCACGGTGTCCAGGTACACATGGGGGTTCAACCAGGTCAGCCCCAAGGTCGTCAGGACCACTGTCCTGAGAGACCCACCGCCTTCCTCGGCTGCCTGTAGGCCCTGGGGCTTCATGGCTGAGCGGAACGATTGAATCGCGAAGCCCACCAGGTAGACCACGCCACCCCAGCGGAAGATTTCAAGTAACCACGGCACGCGTTCGATGAGAAACCCGATCCCCGCGGTTCCCACGGAAATCAGAAACACGTCCGAAGCGATGCAGATGAGCACCACGGCCCACACGTGCTGACGCCGGATGCCCTGCCGCAGCACAAACGCGTTCTGGGCACCGATCGCCACGATGAGGGCCAGCCCGGTCAGCATGCCGGGGATGAAGACGGAAGTCACTCGACAAAACTAGACCCTGCCCCTGACCGGCGGAAACCAGTTGCGGCATGCATAGTCACAAATTACTGCGCGGGCGAGTGCAGGAGTTACTTTCCTTACATCGGGACTACATCGGACGTTTCCGCCGTTATGCTTTCCGACGAAACAATTTCCCGGGAGGTGTGCGCGTCGTCGGCGTGGGCACCCGAACCGAGAGAACGACGAGAGGACGCTAGATGACTGAGACCGCAACCGCTGATCTGACCGTGGCCATCGACCAGGACGCCGTGGATCGCTTGTTCTGCGATGCCCGCACCGCGAGCCACTTCACGGACGCCCCCGTGACCGATGAGCAGAAGCGCACCATCTACGAGCTCACCAAGATGGGCCCCACCGCGTTCAACTCCCAGCCCATGCGCATCACCTGGGTCGAGTCCCCGGAGGCCCGCGAGCGCCTGGTCAAGCACATGAGCCGCGGCAACCAAGAGAAGACCCGCAACGCTCCGCTGACCGCCATCCTGTCCTACGACGAGAACTGGCACGAGCACTTCCCCGAGTTCCTGCCGGCCGCCCCGCAGATGAAGAGCATGTACGACGAGAACGACGACATGCGCATCACCAGCGGCAAGGCCAACTCCCACATCCAGGTGGGCTACTTCATCATTGCCGCCCGCATCGCAGGCCTGGCCGCCGGCCCCATGACCGGCTTCAACCCGGCCGGCGTGGA
>JAKDKI010000247.1 GCA_030453435.1 Kocuria sp. | reverse complement strand
CCCCGTATGTGGCACAGGCTTTGGCCGGTGCCACCGGCCCGGTGGTGGCCACGAGCGACTTCACGTCAGACCTGCCGGACATGATCCGTCAGTACGTGCCCAACGACTGGGCGTCGCTGGGTGCGGACGGGTTCGGATTCTCGGACACCCGCGCCGGCGCACGTCGCTTCTTCAAGATTGATGCCCACTCCATGGTGGTGCGCACCCTGGAGATGCTGGCCAAGCGTGGCGAGGTGGACTGGTCCGCCCCGGCGCAGGCGATCGACAAGTACGACCTGCTCGACCCCAACGCCGGAACGTCCGGTAATGCCGGCGGAGACGCCTGATCCCACCAACCGTGAGGTGAGAGTCACCGGAGCTACTTTCCAGGTGACCGCAACCAACGGATGAACGCCGATGCCCGTTCACGTTTTTCGTGGACGGGCATCGGCGTTTTCGATGCACTAACCTCGTTCCATGGCTTCCGATTCCAAAGGCACTTCGTCCGCAAAACAGCGCTCCTCACGCCGAGTGACGTGGCCACTGCGTAATCGACCAGCCGGAAGCCCCCACCCGCGCACGCTCGACAATCTCAAGGCGAATCTCGGCCAGGTATCCACCGTGGCGGTGCAGCGGTTGAGCACCTCTCTGCCGTGGTTCTCCCAGTTGCGGGCCGACGAGCGCTCCGAGCTCGGGTTGCTGGCGCAGCGCGGAATCTCATCCTTCGTGCGGTGGTACGAGGACCCCCAGGAACCGGTCTGGGTGCTCACCGAAGTATTCAAGCAAGCGCCCACGGAACTCACGCGTTCCATCTCTTTGCAGAACGCGTTACAGGTGCTGCGCATCGTGGTGGACGTGGTGGAGGAAAAAGTCCCGGAACTCGCGCAATCCAGCGATGAAAGTGCGCTGCGCGAAGCGGTGCTGCGGTTCTCCCGTGAAGTGGCGTTCGCCGCTGCCGATGTCTACGCGAAGGCCGCCGAGAATCGGGGTTCGTGGGACGCCCGACTCGAATCCTTGGTGGTGGACGGGATCCTCCGAGGTGACCGTTCGGATTCCATTCGCTCACGCGTGGCAGCTCTCGGGTGGACGGATCAGGGTCAAGTCACGGTCATGGTGGGAACCGCACCGGCAACCACCGGCCCTGGCAGCGTGGACAAGATCCGCCGCTCCGCCACCAGATACGCCACCGAGTGTCTCGTGTCGATCCAGACCGACCGGCTGGTGCTTGTTCTGGGTGGCGTCAATGATCCTCGCCGTGCCCTGACCAAGCTCGCGTCCGTGTTCGGCGACGGTCCCGTGGTGTATGGCCCCGCTGTCGACACAGTATTTGACGCCAAGTACTCGGCCGACCGTGCCTCGGCAGGGTTCCGAACGACGTCGGCGTGGCCTCAGGCCCCGAGACCGGTAGATTCGGAAGATTTGTGGCCCGAACGCGCCATGTCGGGTGATCCGCTTGCGCTGACCGCCATGGTCGATGCCGTGTGGGCCCCGCTCTCCAACTCCTCGACCGGTCTGGTGGACACGCTCAGCACGTATTTCAGCGTGGGCAATTCGCTCGAGGCGACCTCCCGCGAACTATTCGTTCACGCCAACACCGTGCGCTACCGGCTCCGCAGGGTCTGCGACATTACGGGGTGGGATCCACTGATCCCCAGGGACGCTTTCGTACTGCACTGCGCGATGGTTGCGGGGCGCTTGAACTCGCCCCAATAACGTGGGTTTGTAGGAGTCACACAAAGCCTCACACTCCACTTGGTGGCCCAGGACACCCCCGATCCGCTCACGATTTGGTGGAATGGGATGGTGATAGCCGTAGTTTGCCCGGGTCAGGGCTCCCAGAAACCAGGTTTCCTCCGTGAATGGCTGACCGTGGACGGTGTGCCAGAGCATGTGGCGCAGTTGTCCGAGGCCGCCGGGCTCGATCTTGCCCATTACGGCACCGAGGCCGATGAGGAAACGATCAAGGACACAGCCGTCGCGCAGCCCCTGATTGTGGCCGCTGGCCTTGTGGCCGGGCGTTTGCTGGCTGACTCGTGGAAGAGCCGCGACGACATCGTGTTCGCGGGTCATTCCGTCGGCGAGATCACCGCGGCAGCCCTCTCCGGCGTGCTCAGCGAAGCCGACGCCATGCGTTTCGTGCGCGTTCGCGCCACGGAAATGGCCAAGGCCGCCGCGGCAACCCCCACGGGCATGGCCGCGGTCCTGGGCGGCAAGGCCGACGACGTCGCCGCAGCCATCGCAGCCGCTGGCACCTCCCCCGCCAATGCCAACGGAGGCGGCCAGGTGGTGGCCGCAGGCACCCTCGAGCAGCTGGAGGCGCTCAAGGAGAACCCCCCTGCCCGTGCCAAGGTGATTCCGCTCAAGGTCGCCGGAGCGTTCCACACCGACCACATGGCCCCCGCTTTGGATCCCCTGCGTGAATTGGCACCGCAGTTATCCCCGCAGGATCCCGAACACAAGCTTCTGACCAATTTCGACGGTTCGGTCATTACTTCCGGAACCGCGGTGGTCGAATCTCTGGTGGAGCAGGTGTGCCGTCCCGTTCGGTGGGATGCCTGCATGGACACCATGGCCGAGTTGGATGTGGATCGGCTCATCGAGCTGCCGCCGGCGGGCACTTTGGCCGGCTTGGCCAAGCGCGGGTTGAAAGCTGCCCAGGCAAGCGCGGTGAACGAGCCCGCGGATCTGGATGCGGTCCGGAGTATTCTGAGCTAACAACGGTGCCTCGCCTTCGCGCAGCACGCAACGGATTCGCACCAGGTAAGGAGTCAGCCTCTCGTGGCGACCATTAAGCAGAACATCCCGAACGCCCATTCCAAGATCTTGGGGATGGGTGCCTACCGTCCTTCCGTGACGGTCACCAATGACGACGTGTGTCAGTGGATCGAGTCCTCGGACGAGTGGATCGTCAAGCGCACCGGCATTCACACCCGCAAACGCGCGCCCAAGGACGTCTCTGTGTTGGAGATGGCCGAGCACGCCGCTCGTGAAGCATTGGAGAACGCCGGGCTGACCGGCGAGCAGTTGAGCACGATTATCGTCTCGACCGTCACTTTCCCGTACATGACGCCTTCTCTGGCGGCCAAGCTTGCCGACCGCATCGGTGCGACACCGGCGGCCGCCTACGACGTCTCCGCTGCCTGCGCCGGCTACTGCTACGGCATTGCCCAGGCGGATGCACTGGTGCGCTCCGGTGCGGCCACCAACGTTCTGGTGATCGGCGCTGAGAAACTCTCCGATGTCATCGACAACGGTGAGCGTTCAATTTCCTTCTTGCTCGGCGACGGCGCCGGCGCTGCGGTGATCGGTCCTTCGGACGAGCCCGGCATTGGCCCCTCAGTCTGGGGCTCGGACGGTTCCAAGTGGGATGCGATTCGCATGACCCACCCGCTCACGGACATCCTGACGGTGGAGCAGGGCGGCGAACGCTCATTCTCCAAGGACCTCGCCGACCCCGAGACCGGCGAGATGCGCCCGGATGCCACCATGTGGCCCACGCTGCGCCAGGACGGTCAGACCGTATTCCGTTGGGCTTCCTGGGAAGGCGCACGTGTCGCCCAGGAAGCGCTCGACGCCGCCGGTCTGGCTCCGGAGGAATTGGCCGCTTTCGTGCCCCACCAGGCCAACATGCGCATCATCGATCAGATGGCCAAGGTGCTCAAACTGCCCGAGTCGGTCATCATCGCGCGTGACATTGCAGACGCGGGCAACACCTCCGCCGCGTCCATCCCGTTGGCCACTCATCGCCTGCTCGCGGAACACCCGGAACTGTCCGGAAAACCCTCGCTGCAGATCGGTTTCGGAGCAGGGTTGGTTTACGGCGCGCAAGTGGTGTTACTGCCCTGAACCCGCCAGTCAGGTGTCGTAGGGTAAGACCGCACACCTTATGTTCTCGGATCGTTCCGGAAGTTTCGGCACGAACCACCGCGACAGCTCACCAGAGCGTCGTCGTTCAATAGCAAGGTTGCGTAACGCGACCCCAGAGAAAGGAAGCCACCATGGCGAGCAAAGACGAAATCCTGGCCGGC
>JAKDKI010000246.1 GCA_030453435.1 Kocuria sp. | reverse complement strand
CGGACCGCGCGATCGCCCGGCATCACTTGCTGCAGCAGGTGGAGAGTCTCCGAGACCGGGAGCTGGCTACGTCGCACCGCTATGAGCGACTCTTCCAAGGATTCCTGCGCAGGGTGCTCCCCGAAAATGCGGATCAGCGCGTCACTGCGGTATCCCTGGCCTCGGCCACCGTGGCCGTGCACAACGCCTATCTCCGCACCTGGCTGCGGGATCCGCAGGCGAACAACGGTGAGCAGCTCGCCGCCGGACTCAATCAGCGCATCGGCTGGTTGTGCACGGCCTTCGGCCTGTCGCCTGGGGCCGGCCGTATAGCAAGTGCGCCGCGCCAACCAGAGGCAGCGGCGTCGGCATCACCTGTCGTCGTGGTGCTCCAGGAGGGGGCTGACCCCCGGGAAGCCGCGGAGCAGACGGCGCGCACGGTTTACGAAGCCCTGGCTACGGGCCGGCGTCAGTCGAACTCGCGCTCCGAGACCAACACCCCGTAGATCAGTTCATCGCGCCATTCGCCCAGCTGGAAGTGGCTCTCGCGCAGGGTCGCTTCGTGGCGCATGCCGATGCGTTCGCAGACTTTGGCCGATGCCACGTTGAGGCTGTCCAGGCGGGCGAACACACGGTGCGCGCCCAACTTCTGGAAGGCGGCGTCCACGGCTGCGTAGGCGGCCTCGGCGGCGTAACCCTTGCCCGTGTGGTCCGGGTGAAGCGCCCAGCCGATCTCGACCTGGGCGGACTCGGCATCGGCGAGCGTCAGGACGATTTCTCCTGCCAGTTCGTCCGTGTCGTGGGGGGAGACGGCAAGGCGGAATTGATCCCCGTCCTCAGCCCAGGGGCGTTCGCCCAGGTGGTCCTTGACCATGCCTATGACATCGTCCATGTCCCGCGGTCCACGCCAGGCGTGGACGGCGTAATCGTCATGAGATTGGTAGGAGTGCATCGGCTCAATATCTGCCTCGGTGAGCCGGCGGAAAGTCAGGCGCTGAGAGCGCAAGGGCAGCACGTTTTTCATCTCGTTCAGCCTATCGACGGGGTGCCCTGAAAAGCTGCCCCGAATGAAACGCAATATCTTGACGTGAGACGCAGTCTCAGGGCAATCTGGGGGATGATGATGTGGCATGGGCCACAGCCCCCTTCAGTACCCAGGAGTTCAGCGTGACCGAGTCCAAATTCCCCTCCACCGTGACCATCACCGTGGATTATCCGGCCCTACCCGGTCGCGAACGACCGATTGCCCGACTCAGCCTGGGTTCCGCGGATTCCAACGGGTTGATCATCTGGGGCTCGGAGGCATTGCAGCAGCTGCGCAATGAACTCACCGCTATCGACACAGCCGCGGTCGAGGCGGTCGTGGTCACCGGCAACACCAAGTCCTTTGGTGCCGGGGCAAATCTCAAGGAGATCCGCCACGCTCAGCTCAACGATGTGTCAGAAGATTACATCTGGGCCGGCCACGAGACCTTCGCGGTGCTCGCGGACATGCCTGTACCCACCTTCTCGCTCGTCACGGGCATGGCTCTTGGCGGCGGCATGGAACTCGCCCTGCACTCGGACTATCGCTTGGCAACCTCGGGCAAGGCGCAACTCGGTCTGCCCGAATGCCACCTCGGATTCTTCCCGGGCTGGGGCGGCGTCTACCTGCTGCCGCACTTGATCGGTGCCAAAGCCGCGCTCGACGTGATCGTCACCGATTCCATGCGTGGACGTAACCTCAAGCCCCAACAGGCCCTCGAAATCGGCATGGTCGACGCCGTTCTGGACGGTTCACCGGGCACGGAAGAGTGGGATCAACAATGGCAGCAATGGGTTGTTGACGCACTCGAGGGCAAACATGAGCCCCGCAAGACCACCGATGGCGACGGCGCTTGGCAAGACGCCGTCGACGCCGCCCGCGCCAAGGCCGAGCGGGCCTGGCACGGAGCTGCGCCCGGTCCCGTGGCCGCCATCGATCTCGTGGGCCGCGCCCGCACGGATTCTCGACACGCCAACGCTGCCGCCGCAGTCCAGCTGGCCTCGTCCGTGCTTCGGACCGACGCCGCCAAGGCCTCCCTGTACGCGTTCGAATTGGTGACCGCCCGCCGCCGCGAGGCCGCCAACGTGCCGGACGCCCCCGTGCGCCCCATCCGCAAGGCCGCCGTCATTGGCGCGGGTCTGATGGCGGGCCAGCTCGCGAGTTTGATCGCCCAGGGCGCCCAGATCCCCGTAGTCATGACCGATCTGGACGACGAGCGTCTGGCCGCCGGTGTGCAGCGCACCCGCGACCGTTTCACGGCCCAGGCAGAAAAGGGCCGTATGAAGCCCGAACAGGCCGAGAAGCTGGGGTCCCTGATCACCGGCGCGGAGTCACCGGAGGACCTGGCGGACGCGGACTTCGTGATCGAGGCTGTCTTCGAGGAACTTGAGGTCAAGAAGAAGGTCTTCGCGCAGTGGGAGCCGGTACTGCGTGATGATGCGATCCTGGCGACCAATACTTCATCCCTGTCCGTGACTGCCATGGGCGAGGGGCTGAAACACCCCGATCGGCTCGTGGGATTCCACGTGTTCAACCCGGTGGAGGTCACGCCGCTGCTCGAGATCGTGGCTGCGGAGTCCACCGATGATTCCACCCTGGCCACCGCTTTCGACCTCGCGGCCAAACTGCGCCGGATTGCCGTGCTCGTCAAGGACGCCCCGAGCTTCGTGGTCAACCGGGTGCTGACCCGCATGTATGACGAGATCGGCCGCGCCATCGACGCCGGCGGTGACCCCAAGACCGTAGACCAGGCATTGGCGCCCATGGGCCTTCCCATGTCGCCGCTGCAACTCTTGGACTTCGTGGGCCCCGCGGTGCTCGTGCACATCACCCACACCATGAACGATGCCTACCCGGAGCGCTTCACCCTGTCCCCGTGGTTGGACGCCGTGGCCGAGGCGGGCCTCACCAATGTGCTGCCCAAGCGCGGCGAAGAATCCGACACCTACCTCACCCTGCAGGCCGAACAGGCGCGGGAGCGCACGCAAGGTGAGGGGGCGGCGTCGTCGGCGGGGGACGACGGCGCCAACGGCCAGTTGCTCACGCGCGTCCAGGACGCGCTCGCGGACGAGATCGGGCACATGCTCGACGAGGGCGTGGTGGCCTCCGCCCGTGACGTGGATCTGTGCATGATTCTGGGCGCCAACTACCCGTTCCATCTGGGTGGCATCACTCCGTACCTGGACCGTTGCGGCGCCGCCGAGCGCGTGCGCGGCCAGCGCTTCGACGCGTCCCAGAACTGACTTACCTCACTGAGAACCACCGAGAATTCACGAAAGAGATCACACCATGACTCAGCAACCCACCGGCGACCAGGAGCTGTTCCCGCAGGGCACGGTCGAACCCGAATACTCACTCAATGACGTGCTCGATACGGATGCTGCCGGCGTTTACGCGGACATCACGGACGAGGATCGTGCCCATTGGATGCGCGCCCGTGCGTTCGTGCAGGACGAGCTGCTGGGCGTGATCCATGAGCACTGGGATCGCGGCGAGTACCCGCTGGACCTGGTTGACCGCATGGGTGAGCTTGACCTGCTGCGCGACGGCGTGGACGTAACCGGTTACGCACCCATGTCCAAAATGGCGGCGGGCCTGGTGACCATGGAACTCTCGCGCGGTGACGGCTCCATCTCCACCGTGAGCGGCGTGCAGGGCGGGTTGGCCATGCGCTCGATCGCCATGTGTGGCAACGATGAGCAGCGTGAGCGCTGGCTGCCCGATATGGCCTCCGGCAAACTGTTGGGCTCCTTCGCGCTCACCGAACCCACTCACGGCTCCGACTCGATCGGCTTGGAAACCCGGGCCACACCCACCGAGGGCGGTTTCATCCTCAACGGTGAGAAGAAATGGATCGGCAACGGGTCCATGGGTGGCATCACCGTGGTGTGGGCTCGCAATGACACCACCAACGCGGTGCAGGGGTTCGTGGTCCCGCAGGAGTCGGAGGGCTACGCCGGTACGACCATCCGCGGCAAGCTGGCGTTGCGCGCCATCCACCAGGC
>JAKDKI010000245.1 GCA_030453435.1 Kocuria sp. | reverse complement strand
CCCGTGGTGCGAGTTGTTGTTGCCATGATGACTCCTACGATCTGAGCCTGTGCGGCCCTTGTGGCTATGTAAAGCGCGCTTGACTCAGTCAAGCAAGCTTTACTCACCTATGTCAAGCGTGTTTGACAACAACTCCCGCCGCTTCCGCAATCTCCCGATACGCGTCCGCCAGGTCATCTACACTCGCGTGGGCATTCAGGCCGCTGGGGTTCGGCGCCACCCACAGCTGCACACCGGGCCACGGGGATTCCTGCTTCCCGAGCCGGGCCTTTGGCACCTTGAAAGCGGAACGGTAGGCCGTAATGCCCAGGACAGCCACTACTCTCGGTTGCCGTTCGGCCACGAAACGGTTCAACCGATCTGCCCCAGCCAGCAGTTCCTCGCGGGACAGTTCATCTGCCCGCGCGGTGGCCCGCGGGCAAATGTTGCTGTTACCGATACCTTTGCCCGTCAGTTCTGCCAGATCTGATTCCGAGTAACCATCCCTCGCATCAATGAGGGAGTCGGTGATGCCCGCCCGATGCAGGGCCGGATAGAACCGATTGCCGGGCCGCGCGAAGTGCGCACCCGTAGCCGCGGTCCACAGACTGGGATTGATGCCGACGAACAGGAGATTCAGCGGATCGGGCAGCAGGTCCGGCACCGTACGATCGCGGAACGCCTCAAGTTCTGCACGTGAAAACCCCATGGGACAAGGCTAACTGCGTGGTCCAGCAACCCGTTCCGGTTAACGGCTCGGTTGAACTACCCCGCAGCAGCACGGTAGCCCTCACGACCGTTGAGCTGATCGCACGGCTGCTGCACTCGCCAGAATCACCAACCCCATGCCCGCGATTTCCGGAAGCTCCAGGGCCTGCCCCAGCAAGATCCACCCCACGAGCGCCGCGATGGCCGGAGCGAGACTCACCAGAATGGCAAACGTTTCCGCCGCGAGGAGCCGTAGTGACGCGAGCTCCAGCGCATAGGGCACGGCCGAGGACATCACGGCGATCAGCGCACCAATCAGCAAAACCCACGGGTCCAGGAGTTCGACGCCGCCGCTGGCCACCCCGAACGGTGCGGCCAGAAGCGCACCCACCACCATGGCGAGCGCGAGACCTTGGGTCCCGGGGAACGCCCGCCCGGCTTGGCGAGACATCAAGATGTACAGCGCCCACATACACGCCGCAGCCAACGCGAAAGCCACGCCAACGGGGTCCAGACCCTCAGTGCTTGGCCCCACTCCACTGAGCAGAAGCACTCCCCCGAGAGCGAGACCGGCCCACAGTAGACCGCTGAGTTTGCGTGACAAAACAACCGACAGGACCAGCGGCCCGAGCAATTCAATGGTCACCGCGACACCCAGCGGCAGGCGGGCGATGGCCTGATATATGCACATGTTCATGGCGCCCAGGCTCAGCCCGAAGCCAAGAATCACCGGAAGTTTCTCACGGGTGATCGACCGGATCGAAGGTCGGAACACTATCCACAGGAGCAGAGAGGAAATGAGCAGCCTGAGGAAAACAGCGCCTTGTGCCCCCACGCGGTCGAAGATCTGGTAGGCAATGGCCGCGCCCGTTTGGGTGACGAGCGCTGCCGCAACAACCAAGGTGACGCCGGCCGCAGAGGACCCCGGCGCCGTCGGCGGGTGGGAACGAGTCGAGCGGTTGATCACCACACCGAATGTACGCGGTTCCCCGCTTCGACCACACCGACCGGTAGCCTGAGCAGCGGATGAGTGTATGATCCACATCACACCCCGGGAGCGGGTACCCCCATGAACGATCAACGCGTCCTCGGACAATTGGAAACTCTGAAGAACACCGGCACGGTGGAGTTATCCACCAGTCGCGGCAAGCCCCACTCAGTGAGCACCGATCCCGAGCTCGAGGTTCAATGGGACGAGGTCGAAGGCATGGGCTTGGCCCGCGTGAGCCGCTCAACCATGGTTGCCATGAAACTGACTCCTTCCGGCTACGAGCGCTACGAATCTCGACTGACAGGCACTACCCGACGATTGGCCAAAGCCAACGAAAGAATGATGGGTGAGGACATGATTGCCCTCCCCGCCACGATCGGCAAGGGACCCCAAGAGCTGGTGGCCCTGCTGGGCCTAGCCCATGGGCAGTACGGTCCTCCGGAGGTCCGCGAACAATACGCACGGAGACAGGCGGAGGCGCAAGCAGAGGCAGACGCGAACGCCGCTGCTCGTGACCCTCGCGCGGAGCGGCCCCGAGCGTCCGACTCTCAGGAGTAAGCGGGTTCCCGCTCGACGCTGCGCTGATCACGAGGGGAACGGCTGAGCCGCGCGCGACCCACCGCCCAAATGACCAACACGGCGGCGGACAGAACGGCTGCAGCGATACCCACGAGCTGCGAGGCAGGTTCGTCCGTGAGTCGGCCAACGCTGATCCATACCAAGGCCCACGCGATACCGGCGGCCACGGCGAACCGGGGACCCAGCACTGCGACGTAGACGGCCGACAGCACCACAGCCACGGCCATCACCGTGACGGCGATCCATTCGTCCGTGGAGCGGCCGGAACCCCAACCCGTTGCGGACCCCGCGGCGGCAATGTTGGCGCACGTGGCTGCGGTGACCCAACCGAGGTACAAACCGAAGGTGCCGTCCACGATGAGCTTGCCGAGCGGCTTCGTCCCGGGATTCTCGCGCAACCGCTTCACCAGAATGCCCAGGGTGACTGCGAGCGCCAGGATGACCAGGACGCTGACCCAGATCCAGCCGACCTGGGTGACCAATAGCCACACGGCGTTGAGGATCATGGTGATGCCTGCGAGCCAGCCGATCCGGCGTTCACGGGCCGTGGTGGCAACCCGCGGGAGCCACTGCCAAATGGTGTAGGCGAAGAGCCCGAGGTAGATCACGGACCAAATAGAGAAAGCGGTACCGAGCGGGGCAATGAGGGTGGCGTCCGCGGAGAGGGCACCACCAGAAGATTCCGCGACCCGAGTTCCAATCACCCCCGTACCAACGAGCGTGCCGACAACACAGAAGATTTCGGCGGCGGTGACAAAGAGACGGCGGGCCAGATCGGTCCTCATGACTCTCCTCAGGTAGCGTCCGGCCACGGTAGCGAAGAAACCATAAGACAACTGATTAACTGATCCGCGTGACGTGCACGGGTGCCCTCAACCGGGAAGCACGCAGCGGCCTGATGCCCTACCGAGACCCTCAGCTTTACTCCCGCTCGGACAACAGGAACGTCCGCAGCGCGTTGATGACTTCCTGTGGGCGGTCCGAATGCACCCAGTGGCTGGCTCCGCGCACCTTCAAGCGAATGGTGCTGGGGAAGAGCGAGCGCATGACGGGCTCGTCCTCGTCCTTGACGTAGTTGGACTTCTCGCCGGCGATCCACAGCACTCGGCCGGGGAACTGGGCTTTGTCGAGTTCGGTCTCGATGTCCGGGAACCCCATGATGGTCTCGAGCTCGGAACGCAGCAGCGCGAGGTTGGGCTGCCACCGCAGGCCATCGCCGTCGTTCTTGAGGTTCTGCAGCAGGAAGCCGCGCACGCCCGCCTCGGGGATGGGCTCCTGGAGAGCGGCGTCCACGTCGGAGCGGCGCTCGGCGGAGTCGATATCCACCTCAGCGAGCGCGTCCAGGAGGTGGTGGAATTCGCTGCGTCCCGAGCCGGAGCCCACGGGCGAAATGTCGATGATCACCAGCTTGCGCACCAGGTCAGGGTGGCGCAGGGCGAGCACCATGGCCACTTTGCCGCCCATCGAGTGTCCGACCACGTCCACGGGACCGTCCGCAGCAAATCCACTCTTCAGGTGTTCCGCCACCTGATCCGCGAGCTGCAGGTAATCGAGCTCTTCGGTCCAGTCCGATTGCCCGTGATTGGGTAGATCCACCAACAGGCTGCGGAATTCGGGCTGCAGCCCCTTGGCGATCATGCTGAAGTTCTTACCCCGGCCGAACAGGCCGTGGAGGAACACCACGCGGTGATCGCCCTCGCCGGTTTCGACGGAATGAACGGTGGTTGAGCTCGTATCAGTCACCCGACCAATCTACTGGTCACGC
>JAKDKI010000033.1 GCA_030453435.1 Kocuria sp. | reverse complement strand
GCCGTGGGTGACCAGGCCGTCACCGATGTCTTGGACTCGTTCGAGGCCAACCGAACGATCGCCCAGGTCTTCGGGCTGCGCCAGCGCGTGGAGCACGCTCAGTACATCAAACGCGATGACATCCTGAGGTTCCAGCGATTAGGGGTGACCGCTTCCATGCAGCCCCTGCACTGCCCCGAGGAGATCCCCATGAACGACTTTGTGGAGGGCCGGGATATGGTGGCCTACGGGTGGAACAGTCTGCGTGCTGCGGGAACCCCCATGGCTTTCGGCTCGGACGGGCCGGTGGTGGACCCCAACCCGTTCTTCGGGATTCACGCCGCTGTATGTCGTTCGGAACCGGAGAAGCCCGCCAATCGCTGGCAACCGGAGGAGAGCATCGGTCTACCGGAGGCACTTTATTACTACACCCACGCGGTAGCCCGCGCCTCCTATGAGGAGAACCTCAAGGGGTGCCTGGCACCGGGCATGCTCGCGGACTTCATCGCGGTGGACCGAGATGTGTTTGCGGAAGACGCCCAAGCGGTCAAGGACACCGTGGTCGAAGCCACCGTGGTGGGTGCGCAGATCCGTTATCAGCGTGAACGGTAAAGGGGACAAGGAGCCTGCGCCAGTCCACCGGTTGCTTCGATAGGATCGGAGGTCAGCCCTTGTCCACCCCGCACCGGTTCGCATCGAGGAGTCCCACGGATGTTTCGCCTGTTCCATAACGCCAAAGTCCACGCCATGAACCCGGCCACGGGGTGGACTCCGCAGGCCACCTGGCACTCCCACGACATGCCTCACCCGGATGCCATCCTCACCTCGGACGACCGCATCGTGGCCGTGGGCGACTATCGGAGGCTCAAGGACATGGCTCCGTTGGGTACGGAGCGCACGAGCCTCGAGGGTAAGTACGTGTTGCCGGGCATGGGTGACGGACACATTCATTCGGCCATTTACTCACGCTCCATCACGGAACCCGATATGCGTTTCTGCGGCTCGTTGCAGGAGGCCCTGGACCTGCTGAAGCCGTTCGTGGAGAAGGCGCGGCAGGATGAGTCCCAGACCTGGATCTTCGGCGGACAGTGGAACGCCAACGGCTGGGACGTTCCGGTGTTCCCGGACAAGCACAGCCTGGATAGCATCTGCCCGGACATCCCCATGGCCCTGGGTTCCCTGGACTGGCACACGCTGTGGCTCAACTCCAAGGCGCTGGAGACTCTGGGTTTGGACCGCAACGTCAAGGACCCGGACGGCGGCACCTACGAGCGGGACGAGCACGGTGAGCTCACCGGCATCATCCGGGAAGCGGCGGGCATCCCCATCCGCGATGGCCTGATGCAGTCGGATGTCTCCGGCAACATCGACGATTACCTGCCCGTGGGCCAGCGAGAACTGCTCAAGCGCGGTATCACCTCCATCCACGACATCGACGGCGCGGACTGCCTCTTTGCCTATCAGAAACTGCGGGAACGCGGTGAGCTGGATATCCGCGTGCACAAGGTGCTGCGGCAGGAACAGATTCTCGATTTCATCAGTCGCGGTATTCGCACCGCATCGGGCGATGAGTGGATTTCAATGGGTCCGCTCAAGCTCTTCGCGGACGGCGCTCTGGGCTCCCACACTTGCCACATGTCGGATCCGTGGCCGGGCACCCAGGACCATGGGATGGCCGTGACTACTCGGGACGAATTGGATCATTGGATCCACCTGGCGGCGAGCGCCGGCATTGCCACCGCGGTTCACGCCATCGGTGACCAGGCCGCGACCGAGGTGCTCGACGCGTTCGAGACTCATCAGGCCATTTCACGGGTCTTCGGCCTGCGCCAGCGCATCGAGCACTCGCAGTACATCAAACGCAGCGACATCGCCCGATTCCGTCAACTGGGTGTCACGGCCTCTATGCAGCCCATGCACTGCACGGCTGACATCCCCATGAACGATTTCCTGGAGGATCGCGACCTGATCGCGTACGGCTGGAACAGCCTGCGGGCGGCAGGTGCGGAACTCGTCTTCGGTTCGGATGCACCCGTGGAGGATCCCAATCCGTTCCAGGGCATTCACGCGGCCATCACGCGGACTCGTGACGGGGATGCCGTGGACGGTTGGCAGCCACAGGAAATCCTTCCCCGTGCGGAGGCCGTGTACTACTACACCCACGCCGTGGCGCACGCCTCCTACGAGGAGAACCTCAAGGGGTGCCTGGCACCGGGCATGCTCGCGGACTTCGTGGTCGTGGACCGGGACGTCTTCGCGGAGGACGATCGCGCGATCAAGGACACCGTGGTCGAGTCCACCGTGGTGGGGGCTCAGATCCGCTACCAGCGCGAGGACTGAACCACTTCCGGTTGTTCTCGAACGCCCCACCTCGACGCCGCCCCGGCACCTTGGTAGGTGCCGGGGCGGCGTCGTTGGCGAACCCGTCGTGGAGACGGGACAGGCCGCAGAAGGTTAGCTCAGGTGCAGCTCGGGCGAAACGAACTTCTTACCCACGTGACCCTCCGTGCCCAGGACCCATCCCATGCGCTTGATGGGCCGCAGGGACACCACCGTCTCCTGGGTCTCGATGCCGGACACCGCGGACTGGATGGCCCGTTCGGCCTCGAGGATCTCCCCCACCGAGCCCAACCACATGACGACCATCAGGTTCGCACGCCCGGTGATGGACGTGACCACGCGGGTACGAGGGTCGTGCGAGAGCGCTTCCGCCGCCGTTTCGTGCAGATTCGCGTCCAGGCGCGTGAACCACTGCGCCGTGATGGGCGATGCGGAGACCCGCTGGATCAAATCGCACCGGATGGACAACATCCCAGAAGCGAGCACCTTGTGCAGATACCGGCGGGCGGTGGCCGGGTGCAGGCCGGTGGTGCGAGCGATTTCCGCCGCGCTAGCGCGACCGTCGAGCATGAGCGCTTCGATCACGGGACGCTGATCCTCGCCCAGCGGCGTGCTGCTCACGGGCAGAGACTCCTGCTCAGCCTTCACCCAGGCCTGCGCGGCGGCCCGCTGCTCATCGCTGAGCCTGTCCAGACGCCACTTGTCACCGGCACGGTGGAGCTTGGTGGAGATCATGTTGTGGATCTTCACGATGCCCTGAACGCGGGAGATTTTCTCCTCGATGATGCGCGAGAGCGACTGCAGATCCCGACTGACCACGGTGAGACCGAGGTCCGGTTCTCGGCCGAAAGCCTCAACCGAAAGCACCTCCGGCATGGCCACAAGCTCTTTGACCACGTGGTCCCACTGCTGGGCGTCGCAGGAGATCTCCTGGAAGGACAACAGATTGCGGGGATCGTTGAGATTGACCTGGGCCGTGATCCAGGCTGCGCCGGAGCTGCGCAGTTTCTCCCAGCGTCCGGCCAGGGTGGTGGGGTGTGCGTCCAGAATCTCGGCGGCTTCACCCCAGGTGATTCTGGGTGCCCACTGCAGCAGGCTGATGAGCTCCAAGTCCTGGTCGGACAGCTCAGTCTTGGACTGGCCGTTGCTTGCCATGGATCTCCCTTAGATGTGTGTGGTGGCCGATACATGATTCTACAAAGTCAGGGTGATGACCCTGGGTCTGTGGTTTCAGACGCTGGGGCAATAATTTGAAACAAAATCGCGACATGTGCCCGTGAACTGTAAAAAATCTTACACAGGTCTTGGTAATCTGGAACGCATCGTGCACAATTGCCTATACGAGCTGTAGCACCCGCCACTTTCTACTTCTTTCGCGGCGCCCCTCACGAGGCATCGCTCCACCGATTCAGGATGCACGTTATGGCTACTTCAACTGCCACCCCTTCCTCGGAAACCAATCCGGGCGGCATTGCCGTCTCTTCCAAGAAAACCCTCATCAACACGGGCATTGGCAACGCCCTGGAGTGATACGACTGGAGTAATTACGCGACATTCTCCATTTACTTTGCTCGCGAGATCTTCAACCCGTCGGATCCCGTGGCCTCCATCCTGGGCGCCATGGCCATCTTTGCCGTGGGCTTCATTTTCCGCCCGATCGGCGGTTCGTTCTTCGGTTGGATGGCCGACCGCGTGGGTCGTAAGGCTGTACTGCTGACCACGGTCGGAGGTATCGCACTGGGCGCGCTGATGATCGGCGTGACACCCACCTTCGAGACCGCGGGCGTGTTCGCCGCCATCATGCTGCTGGCCGCACGCCTGATTCAGGGTCCGGCCTACGGTGGCGAAATGCCCACCGCTCAGACCTACCTGGCGGAGATGGCTCCCCCGGAGCGCCGCGGCCTCTGGTCCTCCATGATCTACGTGTCCGGCACCATTGGCGCGTGCCTGGGTATTTTCATGGGCGTCATCATGAACCTGTTCCTCTCCCCGAGGAGATGAGCGAGTGGGGCTGGCGCGTTCCGTTCTTCATCGGCGCCCTGGGTGGCCTGTGGGCCCTGGTCGGCCGTTCACAACTGCACGAGTCCGAAACCTTCAAGTCCAACAAGGCCAAGCGCCCCTCGATCTGGCCCGAGTTCCGCCGCAACTGGAAGTCCGCATTCCGTGTGATCGGCCTGACCATCGGCGGCACCGTGTGCTACTACGTGTGGTCCGTGTCCGCGGTTCAGCAGGCCGTGGTGGTCCATGGCATGCCCCAGGCCACCGCGCTCAACGCGAGCCTCTTGGCCAACGTGGTACTCATCATCTCCCTGCCGTTCTGGGGCAAGTTCTCCGACCGCTTCGGTCGCCGCCCCGCACTGATCATCGGCAACGTTGTTCCGCTGCTGCTGTTCTTCCCCATGAACGCCATGGTGGGTCAGACCTTCGTGTCCCTGGTCTTCCCCGCCGCACTCATCCTGCTCTTCATGGGCGCCACCCTGGCCAACACGCCGGCCGTATTCGCCGAGTTGTTCCCCACCAGCGTGCGCACCGTGGGCGTGGCCTTCCCGTACGCGGTGGCCGTGGCCATCTTCGGTGGCACCGCACCCTACCTGCAGAACTGGATCAGCACCCAGTACTCCGTGAGCGCCTTCTCGGTGTACGTGTGCCTGCTGCTACTCGTGTCATCGGTGGTCGCATTCTTCCTTCCCGAGACCAAGGGCAAGGACCTGCGCCACTAAAGCTCTCCCCAGAACGACGCCGCCCCCGCACCTTTTCCAGGTGCGGGGGCGGCTTTCGTCTGTCTACCGTTCGAGAACGGTCAACCCTGCCTTACTTCTTGGCGGGGGTGTGCAGCAGCTTCTTGTTGGCGAACTCTTCGATACCGAAGGGGCCCAGCTCACGGCCCACACCGGAACGCTTGACGCCACCGAAGGGCAGGTCCGGAGCGGTGCCGGTCACCTCGTTGACGAACACCATGCCGGAGTCAACGCGCTTGGCGATCTCCAGAGCGGCGGCCTCGTCCGCGCCGAACACGGAACCACCCAGGCCGAAGGGCGAGGAGTTGGCGAGTTCGATCGCTTCGTCAGCGTCCTTGACCTTGTAGACCACGGCCACCGGGCCGAAGATCTCCTCGGCGTAGGCACGCATCTCGGGGGTCACGTCAGCGAGGACGGTAGCTTCCATCCATGCGCCGTCGCGCTCGATCTTCTTACCACCGGCCAGCACGGATGCGCCCTTGTCGATGGCGTCCTGGACCTGCTCCATGATCTCGTCACGAGCGCCCACGGTGCTGATCGGGCCCAGGAAGGTCTTGTCGTCCGAGGGGTCACCGGGCTCGATGCCCTGGACAGCCTGCGCGAACTTGTCCACGAAGGACTCGTAGGCGTCTTCCAGAACGATGAAGCGCTTGGCGTTGGTGCACGCCTGGCCGTTGTTGGACATACGACCCATCACGGCGTTCTTCACGGTGCGTTCCACGTTCTGGTCGTCCAGAACGATGAAGGGGTCGGAACCGCCGAGCTCCAGAACGACCTTCTTGAGGTTCTTACCAGCGGTGGCGGCCACGGAGGCACCTGCGCGCTCGGAACCGGTCAGGGACACACCCTGCACAGCCGGATCCGGGATCACGATGTCAGCGATCTGGTCGTTGGAAGCGAAGATGTTGATGTAAACATCCTTGGGGAAGCCCGCCTCGTGGAAGAGCTCCTCCTGCACCACGGCAGACTGCGGAACGTTACCGGCGTGCTTCAGCAGGATGGTGTTACCCAGCATCACGTTGGGTGCTGCGAAACGAGCCACCTGGTAGTACGGGAAGTTCCAGGGCATGATGCCCAGCAGGGAACCGGTGGAATCCAGGACCACGCGAGCTTCGCCACCCGTGGACGGTTCCAGGGTGCGGCCTTCCATGAAGCCTTCTGCGTTGTCCGCGTAGTAGTCGTAGATACCCGCAACGATCATGACCTCGCCGATGGCCTGAGCCTTGGGCTTGCCCATCTCGTCGGTCAGGATCTTTGCGAGCTCTTCCTTGCGCTCGCGGTACAGCTCAGCCATCTTGTGCATGAGCTGGGCGCGCTCCGAAACGGGAGTGTTGCGCCAAGACTTGTAGGCCTCACCGGAACGCTTCACTGCGTCCTTGATCTCTTGATCCGTTGCGGTGGGGAACTCTTTTACGGTTTCGCCTGTGGCGGGATTAACTGTTGCGTAAGCCATACCCCTAGGTTATGCCTCACTCAGGGTTTGGCGAACAGCGTTCACCGAGGGCGAGAGTCCTCCTTCTGTGTTGCATCGGGCCCCACGGGGCTTGATATCGCAAATTTCTTATATAAGGATGGTCTTATGACAACCGAGGCTACGGGGCCGCTGTCCCCCTATCTGGATGTGGCTCGTCTGTTCGGCGCGCTGGCCAACCCGGCTCGCTGCGCCATCGTGGAGCGACTCACCGTGGAGCCCCGGTTCGTCGGAGAGCTGTCACAGGAGTTGGGTCTGTCCCAACCCCTGGTCTCGCAACATCTCAAGGTGTTGCGAGAGGCCCACCTCGTGGAAGGTTTCCGCGACGGCCGAGTCACGCGCTACCGCTTGATCGACGAGCACGTAGCGCACGTCTTCCTGGACGCCCATCAACACACCAAGGAGCACCACAATGAGCGCTGCAACCACTGAGACCACCTGCGCCTGCGAGAAGTGCGGCCCCAACTGCACGTGCGAAACCTGCACCTGTGAGAACTGCACGTGCGAGAAGTGCAACCACGCCGCCTGATCGCAAGACCATCTAGCCTCTTCGCTTTAGCGGGCACCGCCCGCTAGCGAATACAGCGGGGACCTTGCCCTTAAGGGCGGGGTCCCCGCTGTCATGCACTCCTTCTACGGCGAGTCCCGCGCATGCACATTGCGTGGGGTTCCCCACGCGTATCCACCCCGCATGAGGTGCCGCCGGCGCCTTAAGTGACGCTTCTGGTTCCGCCGGAACCCTCGCGGCGATCCCAAGAGGTTCCCACGAAACACCACGTGCGCCGGGAGGATCCAACGAAACCTGGGGCGCGGCGTCGTCGGCGGGAAGCAACCTTGCAAAGGTGGGCAACGCGCAATGGAGCGGCGAAAAGCCCAATTGAGTCCTTCGAGCGACAGAATAAGGACATCAATTCGCATTACTTGCTCGATAGGACGTGCCCATGACTCACACAGACCAACGGGGATTCAAGAAAGTCCTTGGCCGGATAGATGCCATTGCACTCGGGGTGGGCGCGATGATCGGCTTCGGCTGGGTCGTGCTCACCGGCGGCTGGCTGGATGACGCCGGAACCATGGGCGCCGCGCTGGCCATGCTCGCCGGTGGCATCATCATGACGGTTGTGGGTCTGGTCTACGGCGAGCTCGTGGCCGCCATGCCCGCAGCGGGCGGTGAGCACAACTACTTGCTGCGCGGCATGGGTGCGCGCTGGGCATTTATCGGCTCGTGGGGCATTACGGTCGGCTACATCACCATCGTGGCGTTCGAGGCCGTGGCCGTACCGCGAACCGTGCAGTACATTTTCCCGGGGTTGAGCCAAATTCCTCTGTGGACCATTGCCGGCTTCGAAGTGAATCTCACGTGGGCGCTGGTCGGCTCGCTCTCCGCAGTGATCATCACCTGGATCAACATCCGAGGGGTGAAGCAGGCTTCAACCGTGCAGATTTTCGTGATTCTATTCCTGGCCATTGTGGGCCTGTTCATGATCTTCGGGGCCTTCAGCGGCGGGTCGGAACAGAACATGGAACCCTTCTTCTCCAACGGGATGGCTGGATTCTTCACCGTGCTCGTGGTGGTGCCGTTCCTGTTCGTCGGTTTCGATGTAATCCCTCAGGTCTCCGAGGAGATGAACCTCTCGCCCAAGAAGCTCGGCGGAACCATCGTGATCGCCGTCCTGCTGGCCACCGTTTGGTACGGAATGGTGATTCTCACCACATCGGCTTCGCTGCCGGTAGCCGAGTTGGCCGTGGCCGACATCGCCGTGGCGGACGCGGTGGGAGCCGTGTTCAACTCCCAGGCCATGGCCAACCTGCTTCTCGCCGGCGGTCTGGCCGGCATTCTGACATCCTGGAACTCCCTGCTCATGGGCGCTTCCCGGTTGCTTTGGGCCCTGGGGAATTCCCGCATGCTGCCGCGCTGGTTCGGCAAGATCCACCCCAAGTACGGCACACCCATCAACGCACTGCTCTTTGTGGGCGCACTGTCCTTCATCGCGCCGTTCTTCGGCGAGGAAATGCTGGGTTGGCTAGTTGATTCAGGCTCACCCTCCATTGTGATTGCGTACCTGCTGGTTTCCGTGGTGTTCGTGATCCTCCGTAAGCGCGAACCCTCGATGGAACGCCCGTACCGAATCGGCGGCCGCAAGAATGGCGGAGTTGTCATCGGAATCCTGTCGGTCGTCCTGTGTGCCGGATTGGCCATCCTGTACATCCCGGGCATGCCGGCCAGCCTTGGCGTAGCCCCCTATGTCATCTTCGGTTTGTGGTGGCTGCTCGGACTGATCTTCCTGCTGCGCATCCCCCGAGGCATTGAACCGGGAGAAGACGCGGAGCCCCGACTGGTGGCTGCCGTGGAAGCCCGCAAGAAATGAGGGATGCTCGGACTTGCGCCGGGGCATAACATGGAATCAGGGGCATTGCGCCCAAGCACCTTCAACTGCACAATTTCTAGGATGAAGTTGTGAGAGAGGCACGATATGACTAACCAAGAGAAAATTTCTGCACTTCTTGAAGCCACTCCCAAGGGTCTGCTGATCAACGGAGAATGGCGCGATGCCTCCGACGGCGGCACCTTTGATGTCGAGAACCCCGCCACCGGTGAAGTCCTGGCCACTCTGGCCTCGGCCACCGAAGAAGATTCCCGCGCTGCCATGGATGCCGCCGCGAACGCTCAGGAGTCCTGGGCACGCACCTCCACCCGCGAACGCTCGGACATTCTGATGCGCGCGTACAACCTGGTGAAGGAACACACCGACGAGCTCGCGACGCTGATGACCCTGGAAATGGGTAAGCCGCTCAAGGAATCGCAGGGTGAAGTTGCCTACGGCAACCAGTTCATGCGCTGGTTCTCGGAGGAAGCACCCCGCCACTACGGCCGCTACGCGGACACCCCCGAGGGCAACCTCAAGATGATTGTGACCCACAAGCCGGTTGGCCCGTGCCTGTTGATCACCCCGTGGAACTTCCCACTGGCCATGGCAACCCGCAAGGTTGCTCCCGCCGTGGCCGCAGGCTGCACCATGATCCTCAAGCCTGCGCGCCTCACCCCGCTGACCTCGCAGTACTTTGCCAAGTTGATGATCGAGGCGGGTATCCCCGCGGGTGTTCTCAACGTAGTGTGCTCGGCCTCCGCCTCCAAGGTTTCCGGCCCCATCATGGACGACCCGCGCCTGCGCAAGGTCTCCTTCACCGGTTCCACCCCCGTGGGCAAGCAGCTCATGAAGACCGCTGCGGACCGCGTGCTGCGTACCTCCATGGAACTGGGTGGCAACGGCCCGTTCATCGTGTTCGAGGACGCAGACCTGGACAAGGCTGTCGAGGGTGCCATGGCCGCCAAGATGCGCAACATGGGCGAGGCCTGCACCGCGGCCAACCGCTTCCTGGTGCACGAGTCCGTGGCTGAGGAGTTCTCCAAGAAGTTCGGTGAGAAGCTCGGCGCGCTCAAGACCGGTAACGGTATGGACGAAGGCACCGATGTGGGCCCGCTCGTCGAGAAGAAGGCGCGCGACGGCGTCGTCGAGCTTGTGGAAGACGCCAAGGAAAAGGGCGCGACCATCAGCGTGGGCGGCAAGGCTGTGGACGGCAACGGCTACTTCTTCGAGCCGACCCTGATCACCGGTGTGACCGAGGACTGCCGCGTGTTCACGGAAGAGATCTTCGGCCCCGTGGCTCCGGTCATCACCTTCAAGGACGAGGACGACGCCGTGCGTCTGGCCAACTCCACCGAGTACGGCTTGGCCTCCTACGTGTACACCAATGACATCTCGCGTGCGCTGCGCATCGGCGACCGCATCGAGTATGGCCTGTTGGGCATGAACGTCGGCGTGATCTCGAACGCCGCCGCTCCGTTCGGTGGCGTCAAGGAGTCCGGTCTGGGCCGTGAGGGCGGCGCCGAGGGCATTGCCGAGTACACCACCACTCAGTACATGGGCCTGCCCTCCCCGTGGGCCTGATCCACACCTAATTTTTCACCCTTCGAAGGACAATCAGACAACTATGGCTGAAATCGAATACACGCTTGAGCAGAAGCGTGACCTGAAGACCAGCATCCCGGGCCCCAAGTCCGTTGAGCTGGCAGAGCGCCGCAGTAACGCGGTCGCTTCCGGTGTGGCGTCCTCCGTCCCCGTGTACGCGGACAAGCTGGACGGCGGCGTGATCCTGGATGCCGACGGCAACCAGCTGATCGACCTGGGCTCCGGCATCGCCGTGACCTCCGTGGGCGCATCCGCTCCCAAGGTCGTGGAGAAGGTCAAGGAAGCCGTGGAGAAGTTCACCCACACGTGCTTCATGGTCACCCCGTACGAGGGCTACGTGGCGGTTGGCGAGAAGATCGCCGAGCTGACCCCGGGTTCCTTCGACAAGCGTGCGGCCCTGTTCAACTCGGGTTCCGAGGCAGTGGAGAACGCGGTCAAGATCGCTCGCACCTACACCAAGCGCAGCGCAGTGGTCGTCTTCGATCACGCGTACCACGGCCGCACCAACCTGACGCTGGCCATGACCTCCAAGGTCATGCCCTACAAGCAGGGTTTCGGTCCGTTCGCTTCTGACGTGTACCGCGTTCCCATGTCCTACCCGTTCCGTGATGCTGACGGCATGACCGGTCAGGAAGCCGCCGAGCGCGCGCTGCTCCTGATCGAGAAGCAGGTCGGTGCAGAGAACGTTGCCGCAGTGGTCATCGAGCCCATTCAGGGCGAGGGTGGCTTCATCGTCCCCGCCGAGGGCTTCCTGCCCACGCTGACCAAGTGGTGCCAGGACAACGGCGCTGTGTTCGTGGCTGACGAGGTCCAGGCCGGCATCGCTCGCACCGGCAAGTGGTTCTCCTCCGAGTGGGAGGGCATCGAGCCCGACCTGGTGACCTTCGCCAAGGGCATCGCCGGCGGTATGCCGCTGTCCGGTGTGGTGGGCCGTGCGGAGATCATGAACTCCGTGCACGGCGGCGGCCTGGGTGGCACCTACGGCGGTAACCCCGTCGCCTGTGCAGCAGCCCTGGGCGCCATTGAGACCATCGAAGAGTGGGGCCTCAACGAGCGCGCCTTGGAGATCGAGAAGATCATCAAGGAAGAGCTGGGCGACCTGGCCGAGTCCTCCCCCATCGTGGGCGAGCTGCGCGGTCGCGGCGCCATGATGGCGCTCGAATTCGTGGAGCCGGGTTCCAAGAAGCCCAACGCTGACGCTGCCAAGCAGATTGCCGCTAAGTGCCTCGAGCAGGGTGTTGTCATCCTGACCTGCGGTACCTTCGGCAACAACGTGCGTTTGCTGCCGCCGCTGGTCATCGACTTCGACCTGCTGCGCGACGGCCTGCGCGTGTTCGCCAAGGCCATTGAAGAGGCTGGCGCCTGATCTGAACTGATCACGTAGCGCTTTTCGACGGGCGGTCACCGGTTTCCGGTGGCCGCCCGTTCGCATTTCTGCGTTCCTGCGTTTTTGCGTTCCTGCTTTCCTGGCCAGCCTTGACGCTACCGCGGACGACGACGACGACGACGCCGCCCCGCCACCTTCCGCGGTTGCGGCTCCATGGTCTTCGTCTTCCGGTGTCACTTCCGTGGAATAGGGTTCCCTATGCCTTGTTTTCGGCCGGGAATGCGGGATAGGGAACCTTAAACCCTCACGGTCGATGTGGGATGGTGGGACTAACCCGCCGTATACCACTTCATTCCGAGCCCGGAGGACCATCGTGGAGCACTATCCGTCACTCACCGAGACTGTTCTGGCACTGCGCAACGGTCAGGTCACCAGCGAGGACACCGTGAAGTCCTCGCTCGACCGCATCGAAGAGCTCAATGACACCCTGGGCGCGTTCATTCAC
>JAKDKI010000244.1 GCA_030453435.1 Kocuria sp. | reverse complement strand
TTGTGTTGTAGACCACATTTGGTCAATCCGTGCACTACTTTTACTTGCATGTCACACTCAACCGCCTCCACCGACACCGCGCCAGGCGCCGGGGCCGAAACACGCACCGGAGAACCCCTGGTCCGGCTGTCGTACGTGGATAAACACTTCGGCGATCTTCACGTGCTCAAGGACATCAATCTGGAAGTCTCCGTGGGCGAGGTGGTCATTGTTATCGGGCCCTCCGGCTCGGGAAAATCCACGCTGTGCCGCGCCATCAACCGCTTGGAAACCATTGACAGCGGTGAGATCACCGTGGACGGTAAAGCTCTCCCCAAAGAAGGCCGCGCGCTCGCAAAACTACGCGCGGACGTGGGCATGGTGTTCCAGTCCTTCAATCTGTTCGCGCACAAGTCCGTGCTGCAGAACGTCACGCTCGGCCCCATGCGCGTGCGCGGAGCCAGCAAGAAGCAGGCCGAGGAGCGGGCCATGGAACTGCTCGACAAGGTGGGCGTGGGCAATCAAGCGCATAAGCTGCCCGCCCAGCTCTCCGGCGGCCAGCAACAGCGCGTGGCCATCGCCCGCGCACTCGCCATGGACCCCAAGGTCATGCTCTTCGACGAGCCGACCTCTGCCCTGGATCCGGAAATGATCAACGAGGTCCTGGACACCATGGTGTCCCTGGCCAAGGCGGGGATGACCATGGTCGTGGTCACCCACGAAATGGGCTTCGCCCGTCGCGCGGCCGATCGCGTGGTGTTCATGGCGGACGGCGCCATCGTCGAAGAGAACACCCCGGAAGAATTTTTCACCAATCCGCGCAGTGACCGTGCCAAGGATTTCCTCGGCAAGGTTCTGGGTCACTGATGCCTCAGCACCGCTCATCACCGCGCAGTTTCACCCATCACTAAGGAGCACCCCGTGACGTACGGAAAACCCATGACCCTCGCGGCCCTGGCCGCTACCACTGCCCTGACCCTCACCGCATGCGGTGGCAATGACGACGGCGGCGGAGAGTCCTCCGGCGGCGGCGATTCCGTCCGCATTGGCATCAAGTACGACCAGCCCGGCTTGGGCTTCAAGGACGGCGAGGAATACACCGGTTTCGACGTGGACGTAGCCAAGTACGTCGCCAAGGAACTCGGCTACGAGGAAGACCAGATCGAATGGGTCGAGTCCCCCTCCGCCAACCGCGAGAACATGCTCTCCAACGGCCAGGTCGACATGATCTTCGCGACCTACTCCATCACCGATCAGCGCAAGGAATCCGTGGGCTTCGCGGGTCCGTACTTCGTGGCAGGCCAGGACTTGCTGGTCGGCCAGGACAACAACGACATCAACGGTCCCGAGGACCTCGAGGGCAAGAACCTCTGCTCCGTCACCGGTTCCACCTCCGCCCAGAAGATCAAGGACGAGTACGCGGGCACCGTGAACCTCGTGGAACAGGGCGGCTACGCGGACTGCGTGACCATGTTGGGCTCCGGCGGTGTTGACGCCGTCACGACGGATGACATCATTCTGGCCGGCTTGGCCGCCACGGACGCGAACTCCGGCAACTTCAAGGTGGTGGGAAACCCCTTCACCGAGGAGAAGTACGGCGTGGGCATCCCCAAGGATTCCGACCAGTGCCAGGCCATCAACGACGCCATCACCAAGATGGTTGACGACGGCGCTTGGGAAGAGGCCGTCACCAAGAACACGGAGGGCGCTGATTACAAGTACAACGAGGACTTGAACCCGCCCACTCCCGACGCCTGCGCCTGATTGACTGACTGACCCGCACCCGGTGGGGTTCTCAACGATCCCCACCGGGTACACCGGGAGGAAAACGTGTCCGATTACCTCAGTGACTTTGCTTCACTGTTATCCCAGTACGACGTGCTGGGTGCATTCTGGGTCAACATCCAACTGACCTTCTGGGCCGCTATCGGTTCCATGGTGCTGGGTAGTGTCCTGGCGCTCATGCGCATCAGCCCGGCGGCATCCATGCGAGCCGTCGGTGCCGCTTACGTGACCCTGATCCGCAACACCCCGCTGACCATCATCCTGGTGTTCTTGGTGCTGGGCGTGTGGTCGCAGTTGACCATCAGCTTCAGTGACGACTTCAACCGCAATTTCTTCATCTACGCGGTGATCGGCCTGAGCATCTATCACGCAGCCTTCGTGTGCGAGGCCATCCGGTCCGGGGTGAACACCGTTCCCGCGGGCCAGGCTGAGGCGGCCCGCGCCATTGGACTGAGTTTCCTTCCGGCGGCCCGGCTGATCATCTTCCCGCAGGCACTGCGCGGGGCCATCACTCCCCTGGGTAACACCCTGATCGCACTGACCAAGAACACCACGGTGGCCGCGGCGGCCTCCGTCACGGAGATCTCGGCACTGATGAAAACCATGATCGAGTTCCGGCCGGACGTGATCATCGCCGTGTTCCTGACCGTAGCCTTGGGCTTCGTGATCATCGTGATTCCCGTGGGTCTGCTGACCACGTGGCTGTCGCAGAAACTGGCGGTGAAGCGATGAGCACCTCGGTACTTTTTGACGTTCAGGGTCCACGGGCCAAGCGGGTCACCATGATCCTCAACGTCGTGGCCGTTTTGGTCGTGGCGGTACTGGTGTGGTTGGTCCTTCAAAAGCTGGGTGAACAGGGCCAGTTGGAACCCGCCAAGTGGTCCGCCTTGTTCACCGACCGCACCTGGAGCAACTTCCTGATCCCCGGATTGGTGAGCACGCTCAAGGCCGCTGCACTGGCCGTGGTGGGTTCCGTGGTCTTCGGTCTAATTTTCGGCCTGGGCCGGTTGTCGGGATTGTGGATCGTGCGGGCCGTGTCCACCGTGGTGGTCGAGTTCTTCCGCGCGGTTCCCGTGCTGGTCATGATGATCTTCTTCTACCTGGGCCTGGCACGCACCGGTCTGATCCAGCCTTCGAACACCCCGTTCTGGGCCGTGGTCATCGCGTTGATCCTGTACAACGGTTCGGTCATCGCGGAGCTCGTGCGCTCGGGTGTCTACCAGTTGCCCAAGGGACAGCGTGAAGCCGGTCTGGCCGTGGGTCTTACCCCGTCCCAGGCGCTGCGCAGTATTCTCCTGCCCCAGGCGCTGACGGCCATGTTGCCCTCGTTGGTCTCTCAGTTCGTGGTGATCCTCAAGGACACGGCACTGGGATACATCATCACCTACCCGGAACTGCTCGCGTCCGCGCGGCGTCTGGGTTCCGGTGACGGCAATATCCTGCAGACGCTTCTGTTGGCGGCCGTGGTGTTCATGATCATCAACTCGGTGCTCACGTTCGTCGCCGGCAGGCTGTCGCGCCTACTCAGCTACCGCACCGCCGGCAAAACCAGGCCCCTGCATGAGGCCGCGGCCGGTGACGAAACCGGCTGAGCCGGCCAAGCGGCGTCGTCGCCTCAAACGACAGCATGACGAAAGGGCTCCGGGAGCTTCCGGAACCCTTTCGTGTGTCAGGCCGAGAGCAGTTAGGACAGCCATTCCGCGAGCGCCCGGTGGCACTCGCGCACGGCGTCGTCGAAGACGTGCTCGTCATCCGTGTGGGCCAGCAGTGCGTCACCGGGTCCGAAGTTCACGGCGGGCACGCCGGCTTCCGAGAACCGAGCGACATCCGTCCAACCGTACTTGGGCATCGGATCCTGGCCCACGGCGGCCACGAACTGGGCTGCTGCGGGGCGGTCCAGTCCCGGGCGTGCCGCTGGTGAGAGGTCCTGGAAGTCCAGTTCGTAGCCTTCGAACACCTCACGCACGTGATCCTGCGCTTGCGCCAGTGTCTTGTCCGGGGCGAAGCGGTAATTGATGTCCACCCAGGCGTTGTCCGGAATCACGTTGCCGGCCACTCCCCCGCCGATCCGGATCGCGTTGAGGCCTTCGCGGTAGTCCAACCCCTCCACGGTGATGGCCCGGGGCTCGTACGCCGCCAGCCGGGCGAGCACGTCCGCCTGCTTGTGGATCGCGTTGTCCCCGATCCACGCGCGGCCCGAGTGCGCGGCCTTGCCTGCCGTGGTGATGCGGAAACGCATGGTGCCGTTGCAACCGCCCTCCACCGTGCCGT
>JAKDKI010000243.1 GCA_030453435.1 Kocuria sp. | reverse complement strand
TTTGACAAGTACTCAGACGAAAACTGGCACGGAAACTGGTGATATCCCCGGTGAGCTCTTCCACCAAGGCGGTCAAGCGTCCCCGCGAGGCGAAATTTCCCCGCATCCAACAAGTCTTCCTGGCGCTGGCGTTCCCGATTCTCCTGATCGCCCTGGGGGTACGGCTCGTAGCCACCCCGTTGTTCTTGTGGATCGAGTACCACCGCCCGGGTTTCCCCGCCGATCATTGGGGGATGAGCACCGAACAGCGCATGACCTACGGGTCCTACGGGCTGGATTACATCATGAACTTCGCCCCGCCCGAATACCTGGGCGGTCTGCTCAGCGATGAAGGTGGCATGCTGTTCCAGGACCAAGAGGTCTCTCACATGACCGACGTGCAACACGTGATCCAGTGGGGCTTCCTGGTGGCGTTGATCCTCCTGGTGCTGAGCGTGATCAGCTGCCTCTACCTGCGCCGCCGGGCCCCCGGGGCCGCCTCCGGTGCGCTGTTCTTCGGGGCATGGTTGACCGTTGCCTTACTGGTGGTTCTGCTGGTTGTGGCGGTGCTGGCGTGGGAGACGTTCTTCGCCCTGTTCCATTCGCTGTTCTTCGACGCCGGCTCATGGACGTTCCGGATCACCGACACCCTCATACGCCTGTACCCCACGCAGTTCTGGATGGACGCCGCGATAGCCGTTGCCTTGTTGGCCGTGATCGGTGCTTTCGTGACCATGCTGATCACACGTCCGAGGATGCGTTCTGCGTCCCGCGGTGAGCGTGCCGCCGTTGGCGAGGGTGCTGATCGTGAGGATCACGAGAACCAAGGCGCACCGTCTGCAGAGGGCCGAGCGAACCGCGATCCCGAGGGCCGTTCCGCCCCCTGGGCCTAGTCGTTCTATTCTCATCAGGACGCCGCCCGCCGACACAGGCGGGCGGCGTTCTTGCACCCGAGGCGTCCCAAGGCCCCTGCGTGACGAATGAGGTGCCGCTAGAGCCTCTGGCGCGGATCGAGAAGGTCCCCACACTGCACCAGACGCGTCCGAGGGTTCTAACGACACACCAGATGGACGCACCAGACGTTGGTATATCAGCAAGCGCCTAGATCCAGGAATCGAACCACATGCGCCACCGCCAGTGGTCGTAGGGGATGGTCTGCCCGGTCCACACGGGCCAGAAGAAGACGGCGCACACGACCACCAGACTCATGAACACGAGCCCTAAGGTGGTCCAGCGGTGGCCCCAGGTCCGGGAGATGAAGCGATTGCGGGCGGTGGGCGTTCCAGCGGTGTCTCCGAACGGGGCGACACCCACGCGACCGGTGAGGACGCCCAAGACCCCCACGATGATGAGCACCATGAACGGGAAGTACGCGAGCGCGTAGAAGTAGAACATGGTGCGATCCGGGTACAAGAACCACGGCAGGTACGCGGCCGCGTACATCCCCAGGAGACCTCCGAAGCGCCAATCACGCTTCACGATCCACAGGACCAGCGCGAACAGGACCGCGGCGATGCCCACCCACCAGATGGCGGGGTTGCCCTGATTCAAAATGGCTTGCGAGCACGAGTCCACGGTGCACCCGTCCACACCGCGCTCGGGGGATTCGTAGAAGTACGAAGTGGGCCGAGCCAAGATAGGCCACAGCGCTGGGCCGGCCATGTACGTGTGCTCACTGTCGAGGCCTGCATGGAACGAGTACGCGGCCACGTGGTACTCCCAGAGTGAGCGCAACGCGGGCGGCAGCCATTGGAGGCCTTCGCCGGGGTTCTGCTCGGCCCATTGCCGGTGATATCCGTTGGCAGTGGTGAGCCAGCCGGTCCACGTGATCACGTAAACCACCAGGCCCGTTCCGATCATGGCCACGAAGGCGGGCAGCCCGTCCTTGATCACAGCTCCCCAGAACCAGTGCTTCACACCGGCGATCCGGCGGGCGTTCATGTCCCACAGAACCGCGATAATTCCCAGGGCGGCCACCATGAACAGGGCGTTCCATTTCACACCCACTGCGAGACCGCAGGCCACTCCCGCGGCGATCCGCCACCATCGGATACCCAGCCAGGGACCTAACCCGTGGGGCGAGAACCGGGCGACCAGACGGCGTCGACCGTGATTGCGGTCGAGGAGGAGGAACACGAAGGCGAGGAGCACGAAGAACATTAAAAAGATGTCCAGCAGCGCCAGCCTGGATTCGACGAGGTGCAAACCGTCCAAACTCGTCAGCAGGCCGGCGGCGGTCGCCAAAGTGATCGAGCGGAAAAGCAGCCATGCAGCGGTGAAGATCAACGCGATGGACAGTGTGCCGAATAATGCGGCGGAGAAACGCCATCCGAAGGGGTCGTCCGCGCCGAACAACCAGAGACCACCGGCAATCAGCCATTTGCCGACCGGGGGATGCACCACGAAAGAGGGCTCATCCAGGTTGGCGGGCGGCTTGCCAGCGGCAAAGGCTTCGTCCGCATCGGAGGGCCACTGCTGCTCCGTCCCATTGAGCAGCAGTGAGTAAGAATCCTTGAGGTAATAGGTCTCGTCGAAGACCACGGCGTGCGGCCAGGACAGGTTGACGAACCGCAGCACGCCTCCCAACACGGTCACGATGAGCAAAGGAACCCACCACAGCCTGGGCAACTGAGTCACCGCGGGCAGCAAGAGACCACGGAGGTCTGTGGAGGGGCCGCGGGTCACCGGCTGGGAAGCAGTCAGATGCACTCAATCATGGTAGGCGCTGACACTGAATCCCCCTGTTCACGGCGGGGTTTTCGGCGGTTCTCAGCCGCCGATTGGACAGGGTTCGTAGAGTACTGGGTGTGAGCTCGCAAGAATCAACGCCTCAAGAATCCCCCCAGTCTTCTCCGGCGCACTCCGACCGGGGCGCAGTGGTGGTCGTGGGCACGCCCATTGGGAACCTCTCGGACGCGTCCCCGCGCTTGTTGGAGATCCTCCGCACCGCTGATGTGCTGGCCGTGGAGGACACCCGAACGCTGCACCGTCTGGCCGCGGGACTGGATGTTCATTTCACCGGTCGCGTGATGACCCACCATGAGCATAATGAGAACGAGCGGGTCGCAGAGATCCTGGATCTGGTTCGCGCGGGAAACGTTGTCGCCGTGCTCTCCGATGCCGGCATGCCCACGGTGTCCGACCCGGGTTTCCCCGTCACGCGCGCCGCGGCACAAGCCGGACTGCGGGTGACCGTGATCCCCGGGCCTTCCGCGGTGTTGGCTGCGCTTGCCGTATCGGGGTTGCCCACGGATCGTTTCACGTTCGAGGGGTTCCTGCCGCGCAAGGCGGGGGAGCGGGCCACCCACCTCAAGACGCTGGCCGAAGAACGCCGGACCATGGTCTTCTACGAATCACCGCATCGTCTGGCAGCGATGCTGGAAGCGCTGCGAGACGGACTCGGCGGCGATCGCCAGGCAGTCGCGTGCCGTGAACTCACCAAACTTCACGAGGAAGTGCTGCGCGATGATCTCGCCGGTCTTACCGAGTGGGCCCAGAACAATCAGGTGCGGGGTGAAATCGCGGTGGTCGTTCACGGTGCCGCCGCCGCAGAAGCCCCGGAACCCGAGGACCTGGTGGCCGATGTCGAAAAACTCGTGGCTACCAGCGACATCAAACTCAAGGCCGCCGCTCGCCAAATCGCCACGGACGCCGGCGTGAGCACACGTCAGCTCTATGACGCGGTGATCGCGGCCCGCGGTCAGCGCTGACGATCGTCCCTGCGCTCACCCGGCAACGGGTCCGTGATTCAGCTGTGATGCCCATCCTGGGTTCGATCTGCCCGGTGGCCGAAGTCGCGGCCGTAGGGGGCCCGCGTTGCCGCGCCGGTTCCGGACGTTTTCTGACGGCGCAACTTGATCAAGAACACGATGACGGCTGTCATCACGACAACAAAGATCACGGACGTCACGATGAGAATGGTGGCGAACGCTGACATTCGACCTCCTTTCATCGGAGGCTAGAAACAGCACGATGATTCGATAGAGGCCAGTAAACCACGGACGTTTTTCCCGCAGGTTGATACACAGAGAGGCGCCCCGGGAACGGGGGGGCTGGGGGGTTACGCA
>JAKDKI010000242.1 GCA_030453435.1 Kocuria sp. | reverse complement strand
AAATTGCACCGCACTTCACGTCCGGTGCACAGCTGAACAGCGGAGGCGTTGACGAGTGAGCGAGCAGACCCCACAGGACACAGCGGCTCGGTCGGGTGAGACCCAGGAGTACCTGGCCAAAATCACCAATGAGCCGACCAACGGTAAAGACCTGCGCGAAGTTGCGCGCGTGGTTTTCCCCGCCAACAAGGACCTGGACTCCTTGCCGCTCTACATTGACGGACCCATCAACGTGGAGGGCCCTTCCTCTGCGGGTTCGGACACTGCGTCGCAGCACCCGGATGACATCATTTCTCGCAGGTCTGCTCGGATTCGCCCCGGTAAGCGAGTCTCCTTCGGTTCCTACTTCAACGCCTTCCCTGCCAGCTACTGGCGTCGGTGGACCGTGGCGGATTCCGTGGTCCTGCGCGTCAAAACCACCGGTGCGGGCTCGCTGATCGTTTACCGTTCCAACGCGCGCGGCGTGGCCCAGCGCGTTGAGGACCGCCGAGTCGAGGGGACTGACACCCACGAATTCGAGCTGACGCTGGCGCCCTTCGGTGACGGCGGTTGGTACTGGTTCGATCTCATCTCGGACGACGAGGGCATGATCCTAGACGAGGCCAGTTGGCTGGTTCCTTCGGGCGATCGCCATGTAGGCCGCGTGACATTGGGTGTTACCACGTTCAACCGGCCTGACTACTGCGTCAACACGATCAAGACCATTGCCGCGGCCCAGGAATTGGACGCGGTTCTGGACGAACTGATCATTGTGGACCAGGGCAACAAGCTGGTCTCGGACGAGGTTGACTTCGCCGAGGCCGAGTCCGCAATGAATGGCAAGCTGCGCGTCATTCGCCAGGGCAACATGGGTGGCTCGGGCGGTTTTGCCCGCAACATGTACGAGGTACTCCAGGGGCGTGAGACGCCTCAGGGCGTGGAGAAGTCCGACTACGTGATCATCTTGGACGACGACATCCTCCTCGAGACCGAGGGTGTGCTGCGTGCGGCGGCGTTCGCCGACATGTGCCACACGCCGTCCATCATCGGCGGTCACATGTTCGACATGTACAACAAGCCGTTGCTCAACGCCTATGCAGAAGTTGTGAACCCCTATCGCTTCCTGTGGGGCCCCATCGACGGCCTGGGCGGAGTGGACTTCGCCGAGCGCGGTCTGCGTTCGCGGCCCAGGCTGCACCGCCGCTGGGATGCCGACTACAACGGCTGGTGGATGTGCCTGATTCCCCGTGTGGTCATGGAGGACATTGGGCTGTCCCTGCCCGTGTTCATCAAGTGGGATGATTCCGAATACTCGTTGCGAGCCAAGGAAGCCGGTTACCCCACCATTTCGCTTCCCGGTGCGGCCGTGTGGCACGTTTCGTGGGCTGACAAGGACGACGCCGTGGACTGGCAAGCCTACTTCCACGAGCGCAATCGCCTGATCGCTGCTCTCCTGCACTCTCCCTACTCCAAGGGCGGGCGGATGTTGCGTGAGTCCATCACCACGGATACCAAGCACGTGGTGTCCATGCAGTACTACCCGGCGAAGTCCGTGTTGTTGGCTATTCAGGACGTCCTGGCCGGGCCGGACGGACTCCATGAGATGCTGCCCACCCGGATGCCCGAGATTCGCGCCATGAAGGACGATTACTCGGACGCCCGTGTGGTGAAGGATCCGGCCGACCTCCCGCCGGTGCGCCGTAAGAAGCCTCCCAAGACCATGGAAGCTCCCAAGGCTCCCACCAAGCCGCAGCTCATTCCGTGGGCCGTGCGCACCGTCTTGAAGCAGACGCTGCGTCCGGTGCGGGACATGGCCAAGGAGAACCCCGAAGCCAATGTTGCCCACATGGACGGTCACTGGTCCTACCTGGCCACCCTGGATTCCGCGATCGTCTCCAATGCGGACGGTACGGGTGCCTCGTGGTACCGCCGTGACCCGGCGCAGGTGCGCGAACTGATGACCGAGAGCATCAAGCTGCACGCGGAGCTCTTTGCACAGTGGGAGTCGCTGAGCAAGCAGTACCGCGCTGCGCTTCCGGACATCACGTCACCGGAAGCCTGGGCGCGTACTTTTGCCGAGAACGGCCCCAAGAAGTAATTTTGCTCCATGCGCGACGCCGCACGTGTACGTTCGTTCGCGTGCGGCGTCGTCTTGTATCCGGTGATGCCCAAGAGGGTGCATCACGAGGAAAGGATGGCAACCCCGTATGAAAGCTCCCGTTTCGCATTTGAGGCCCCCGGGAAAAGATCGCGGGCTGCGGGACGTCTTGGAGAATCGGTTTCTGCTGAGGCTGATTGTCGACAAGGAAATCCAGATCCGCTACCGGGGAACCGTGCTGGGACTGCTCTGGTCCTATCTCAAGCCCGGGGTGCAGTTCCTGGTGTTCTACATTGCCATGGGCGTGTTCCTGGAACTCAACCGCGGTATTGAAAACTTCGCCGTGTATCTGTTCTCCGGAATCGTGGTGATGAACCTGTTCGGAGAGGTTTTCGGCAACGCCTCACGGTCGATCGTGGCCAACGGTGGCTTGCTGAAGAAGATCTATCTGCCCAGACAGCTATTTCCCGTCTCCAACCTGTTGGTGGCGTTCGTGCACTTTGTGCCGCAGCTGGCGATTCTCTTGATCGCCTGTTTTGCCACGGGGTGGCGGCCCGACCTGAAGCAATTGCTGGCCGTGCTGGTGGGGACGTTCATCATTGCCCTGTTCGCCCTGGGCCTGGGCATGCTCTTCACCACCTTCAACGTGTTCTTCAGGGACGCTGAGAACATCGTGGACCTGATCATCATGGTGTCCACCTGGGCCTCGCCCGTGCTCTACATGTGGACCATGGTCCGGGACAAGCTGTGGGACTGGGTGTACTTCGTGTACATGCTCAACCCGTTGACGGTGGCGGTGGAACTGTTCCACTACGGTTTCTGGTTCCCCACCACGGACACGCCACAGATCTGGCACGTGCCGCCGCACCTGCTGACGATGTGGACGCCGCTGGCCATTGTGGTCAGTTTGCTCATCTTCTTCGTTGGTGACCGTTTGTTCCGTGCCCAAGAGGGCAACTTCGCGCAGGAGCTGTAAATCATCGTGTCCAGTACTGCTAGCAAAACCGTTAAGGGACGTACCGAAGCGGATCTCGCGATCCGTGTGCAGAACATGAGCAAAGAGTTCGTGCTGCGCCACACCCGGTCCATGAAGGAAGCCTTCGTGTGGCTGGTCAAGGGCCGCAAGGGTGACCTCACCGCCAAGTTCAAGGCACTCAATGACGTCTCGTTCGACATCTATGACGGCGAGACCGTGGCGCTGTTGGGATTCAACGGCTCTGGCAAGTCCACGTCCCTCAAGATGATTTCCGGCGTGATGAATCCCGATTCCGGCACCATTCTTACTCGCGAAAAGGTCGCGGGTTTGATTGAGGTCGGCGCGGGTTTCCACCCGGACCTCACCGGTCGTGACAACGTGTACCTCAACGGGGCCATTCTGGGGATGACCAAAGCGGAGATTGACGAGAAGTTCGACGACATCGTGGAATTCTCCGAGATTGCCGAGTTCATCGACACCGAGGTAAAGTTCTACAGCTCGGGCATGTACCTGCGGCTGGCCTTCTCCGTGGCCGTCCACACGGATCCCGAGGTCTTCCTCGTGGACGAGATCCTGTCCGTGGGTGACGAGCCGTTCCAGAAGAAGTGCATCGGGCGCATCAAGGACCTGGTCCGCCGCGGCAAGACCCTGGTGGTGGTCAGTCACGACCTGAATCTGGTCATGGACATCTGCGAACGCGGAATCGTGATGGACCACGGGAATAAGGTCTTTGACGGGTCCGTGTACGGCGCGGTGGGCCACATGCGACGCCAGCCCGAGGACGAGGTCAAGCGCGAGCACGAGGAGAATCTCGCGCGAATGATCGAGGACAAGAAGCGGCACCGTGAGCGTGAGGCCACAGAAGCAGCCGAACGTGGCGAGGAGTTCAAGCCTCAGTACGACCCCGATCTGGATGGGCCGCTCACCGAGGAGGACGCGACGTCCTCCTAACCTGAGAACACATGACGACGGCGCGGCGGGGCAATGGGGAGCC
>JAKDKI010000241.1 GCA_030453435.1 Kocuria sp. | reverse complement strand
TCGGCGGGCGCCTGGGCACCTACAAGTACCTGGACATGCACATGGCCATCGGCTCGGCGCTGTCCATGGTCGACAACAGGATCACCCCCCACTTCCGTGGCGGGGACCGGATCACGAGCGGAGGCATCGACGCGTGAGCGAGCGGACCGGAAGCACCGGCGCCGAGCAGGAGTCCCAGGGATACCTGGGCCGGATCACCAATGCGCCGTCGTCGCAGTCAGCCCTGCGCGAGGTGGCGCGGGTGGTCCTGCCCGAGGCCAAGGACCTCGACGCCCTCCCGCTCTACGTCGATGGCCCCCTGCGCAAGGAGGGCTCCTCGGGTTCGGCCGATGAGGTAGCCGAGCACCCGGACGACATCCTGAGCCGGCGCTCCATGCGCATCCGCTCGGGGCGCCGCGTCTCCTTCGGCTCGTACTTCAATGCGTTCCCAGCCTCGTACTGGCGCCGCTGGACGGTCGCCGAGAAGGTCGTGCTGTCCGTGGCCACCACCGGCGCCGGCTCCCTGATCGTCTACCGCTCGAACGCCCGCGGCATCTCCCAGCGCGTGGAGAACGTGCGGCTGCCCGGCGGCTCGCAGACCAGCGAGTTCGACCTCACCCTGGCGCCGTTCGGCGACGGCGGCTGGTACTGGTTCGACCTGATCGCCGATCAGGAGGGCATGGTCCTCGACTCGGCCGCCTGGTCGGTTCCGGACACGGCCCCCCAGGGGACCGTGACCCTGGGCGTCACGACGTTCAACCGCCCGGACTACTGCGTGAACACGATCCGCACGATCGCTGAGGCCGACGGCTTCGACGACGTCCTGGACGAGCTGATCATCGTGGACCAGGGCAACAGGCTCGTGGAGGACGAGGACGACTTCGCCGAGGCCGAGAAGGCCATGGGCGGGAAGCTGCGCATGATCCGCCAGGGCAATCTGGGCGGCTCGGGCGGCTTCTCCCGCAACATGTACGAGGTCGTGCAGGGACGCGCGGACGGCTCGGCCTCCGACTACGTCCTGATCCTCGACGACGACATCCTCCTGGAGACCGAGGGCGTCCTGCGCGCCGTCGCCTTCGCGGACTTCTGCCGCACTCCCACGATCGTGGGCGGGCACATGTTCGACATGTACAACCGCCCGGTGCTCAACGGCTATGCCGAGGTCGTCGACCGCTACCGCTTCCTGTGGGGCCCGATCGAGCATCTGGGCGGCATCGACTTCTCGGAGGCGGGCCTGCGCTCGCGACCGAACCTGCACCGCCGCTGGGACGCCGACTACAACGGCTGGTGGATGTGCCTGATCCCGCGCAAGGTGCTGCAGGACGTCGGGCTGTCGCTGCCGGTGTTCATCAAGTGGGACGACTCCGAGTACTCGCTGCGAGCCAAGGCCGCCGGCTACCCGACCATCTCCCTGCCGGGTGCGGCCGTGTGGCACGTGTCGTGGGCGGACAAGGACGACGCCGTGGACTGGCAGGCGTACTTCCACGAGCGCAACCGCCTGATCGCGGCCCTGCTGCATTCGCCGTTCGCCAAGGGCGGGCGGATGCTGCGCGAGTCCCTGACCACGGACACCAAGCACGTGGTGTCCATGCAGTACTACCCGGCCAAGTCCGTGTTGCTCGCGATCCAGGACGTCCTGGACGGCCCGGACGGGCTGCACGCCATGCTGCCCACCCGCATGCCTGAGATCCGCGCCATGAAGGACGAGTACTCGGACGCGCGCGTGGTCAAGGACCCGGCCACTCTGCCGCCGGTCCGGCGCAAGAAGCCCCCGCGCACCATGGAGGCTCCCAAGTCCCCGACCAAGGCGCAGCTGATCCCGTGGGCGGTACGCACCGTGCTGAAGCAGACGCTGCGCCCCGTGCGGGACATGGCCAAGGAGTACCCGGAGGCCAGCGTGGCGCACATGGACAGCCACTGGTCCTACCTGGCGTCCCTGGACTCGGCGATCGTCTCCAACGCGGACGGCACCGGGGCGTCCTGGTACCGCCGGGATCCCGCTCAGGTCCGTGAGCTCATGGTGGAGAGCGTCAAGCTCCACGCCGAGTTGCTCTCCCGGTGGGACGCGCTGAGCGAGCAGTACCGCGCCGCCCTCCCGGAGATCACCTCGGTGGACGCGTGGGCCCGGACTTTTGCGGAGAACGGCCCCGCGCAGTAATTTGGCCCCTGCACGACGCCGCACGCAGACTTCCGCGTGCGGCGTCGGCGTGTATCCGGTCACGGCGCACAACGGCCCGTGCGAGGAAAGGACGGCAGATGGAAATGCAAGCCCCCGCGACGCAGTTGCGGCCCCCGGGGCAGGACCGCGGCCTGCGGGACGTGTTCGCCAACAGGTTCCTGCTCAAGCTGATCGTGGACAAGGAGATCCAGATCAGGTACCGCGGCACGGTGCTGGGTCTGTTGTGGTCCTACCTCAAGCCGGGCGTGCAGTTCCTGGTGTTCTACATCGCCATGGGCGTGTTCCTGGACCTGAACCGGGGGATCGAGAACTTCGCGGTCTACCTGTTCTCCGGGATCGTGGTGATGAACCTGTTCGGTGAGGTCTTCGGCAACGCCTCGCGTTCGGTGGTGGCCAACGGCGGTCTGCTCAAGAAGATCTACCTGCCACGGCAGTTGTTCCCGGTGTCCAACTTGCTGGTCGCGTTCATCCACTTCGTCCCGCAATTGGCCATCCTGCTGCTCGCGTGTCTCGTGACCGGGTGGCGCCCGGACCTCAAACAATTGCTGGCCGTGGTCGTGGGGACGCTGATCATCGCCCTGTTCTCCCTGGCCCTGGGCATGTTGTTCACCACGTTCAACGTGTTCTTCCGGGACGCGGAGAACATCGTGGACCTGATCGTCATGGTCTCCACGTGGGCCTCGCCCGTGCTCTACATGTGGACCATGGTGCGGGAGAAGCTGTGGGACTGGGTGTATTACGTCTACATGGTCAACCCCCTCACGGTGGCCGTGGAACTGTTCCACTACGGGTTCTGGTTCCCCACCACGGACAACCCGCAGATCTGGCACGTCCCGCCCCACCTGATGACGGGCTGGACCCCGTTGGCCATCGTCACCAGCCTGATCCTCTTCGTGATCGCGGACCGGCTCTTCCGGTCCCAAGAGGGCAACTTCGCGCAGGAGCTGTGAATCATGTCTAGTTCAGTCACCCCGCACACCCCCGGGCGCACCGAGGCGGACGTCGCCATCCGGGTCAGGCACATGACCAAGGAGTTCGTGCTGCGCCACACCCGCTCCATGAAGGAGGCCTTCGTGTGGCTCGTGAAGGGCCGCAAGGGGGACCTCACGGCCAAGTTCACGGCACTCAACGACGTCTCGTTCGACGTCTACGACGGTGAGACCGTGGCCCTGCTGGGCTTCAACGGTTCGGGCAAGTCCACGACCCTGAAGATGATCTCCGGGGTCATGAACCCGGACTCGGGGGAGGTGCTCACGCGGGAGCGCGTGGCGGGGCTCATCGAGGTGGGCGCGGGGTTCCACCCGGATCTCACGGGCCGCGACAACGTCTACCTCAACGGCGCCATCCTGGGGATGGACAAGGCGGAGATCGACGCCAAGTTCGACGACATCGTGGCCTTTTCCGAGATTGCCGAGTTCATTGACACCGAGGTCAAGTTCTACAGCTCCGGCATGTACTTGCGCCTCGCGTTCTCCGTGGCCATCCACACGGACCCCGAGGTCTTCCTGGTGGACGAGATCCTCTCCGTGGGGGACGAGCCGTTCCAGAAGAAATGCATCGGTCGGATCAAGGACCTCGTGCGCCGGGGCAAGACCCTCGTGGTGGTCAGCCACGACCTCAACCTCGTGATGGACATCTGCGAACGCGGGATCGTCATGGACCACGGCAACAAGGTCTTCGACGGCAACGTCTACGGCGCCGTCGCCCACATGCGCAACCAGCCCGAGGATGAGGTGCGCCGCGAGCACGCGGAAGGCCTCGCACGCGCCCTCGAGGACAAGCGCCGCAAGCGCGATTGGCAGGCACGCGAGGCCGCCGAGCGCGGCGAGGAGTTCGTGCCCCAGTACGACCCGGACCTGGACGGGCCCCTGGCCGGCTGACCGGGCCCGGTCCGCGCCCGGACCGGAGAACGAC
>JAKDKI010000240.1 GCA_030453435.1 Kocuria sp. | reverse complement strand
CCCGCAGGATTGCCGCCGTTCCCGCGGCTGAGCTGACGCAGCAGCGCATCAGCGTACCCACCGCGGTCAAGGCGCGCATTGCTGCGCGCGTCCTCACAGGATCGCGCAGTGCACCCCGTTTCGAGACCGACAGTGAGTCGCACGCCGGGTCCCGTGGTGACCGGAACGCGAGCGAAGACTCGGTTCCGGAAACCGGATCGCGAGGTGCCTCATGAGCCGCACGGTAGTGATCGGCGGCGGGTTCGCGGGCCTGGCCACGGCCGGCCTGCTGGCCAAGGACGGCCGTGACGTCCTGCTGCTCGAACAACAGCACACCCTGGGTGGACGATCAGGGCGTTGGTCCGCGCAGGGCTTTCGGTTCGACACTGGCCCCAGCTGGTACCTCATGCCAGAGGTCATCGACCGCTGGTTCCGCCTCATGGGCTCCAGCGCGGACGGAGAACTCGACCTGCGCCGGCTGACGCCCGGTTACCGCACGTTCTTCGAACAGCACCTGGACTCCCAGCCCGTGGACGTGGTGTCCGGGGAAGCGGGTGAGCTCTTCGAGCAGTTGGACCCGGGCTCCAGCGCTGCTCTGAAGCGCTATCTCGATTCCGGTGCCGAGGTCTACGAGCTGGCCAAGAAGTACTTCCTGTACACGAACTTCACCAAGCCCCTCGAGCTGATGACCCCCGAGGTGCTCAAGAACCTGCCCCGGCTGGGGGCACTGCTGAGCGACTCGATGGAGGGCTACATCGCCAAGCGGTTCCCAGACCCACGGGAACGCCAGATCCTGGGTTATCCCGCGGTCTTCCTGGGTGCTGCGCCGGACTCTGCTCCGGCCATGTACCACTTGATGAGTCACCTGGATCTCACGGACGGCGTGCAGTACCCGCAGGGCGGTTTCGCCGCGCTCGTGGATGCGATGGAACGACTCGTGCGAGAGGCCGGTGTGGAGATCGTCACCGGCGCCACGGTCACCGGCATCGACGTGAGCTCCTCCGGCCGATTTCCGCTCCGAGTGGGCCGACGCCGCGGTGCGGTCACCGGCGTTCGATACCAGCGCGAGGACGGGACGCCGCAGCGCGAAGCGGCGAGCGTCGTCGTCGGTGCGACCGATCTGCACCACCTACAAACTGAATTGCTCCCGCAGCCGTTCCGCGCGCCCGAATCGCGCTGGAAGCGTCGCGACCCGGGACCCTCCGGGGTGCTCGTGTGCCTGGGCGTGCGCGGAAAGCTGCCCGAACTGGTCCACCACAATCTGCTGTTCACAGCGGACTGGCCGGACAACTTCGCGCGCATCGCGGAGGGCAAAGAACTTGCGGACGAGACATCCATGTACGTGTGCATGACGTCCGCGACCGATCCGGGGTCCGCCCCGGATGGCGACGAGAACCTGTTCATCCTGGTTCCGTCACCCGCCGTGCCCGACTGGGGACGAGGAGGAATCCACACGGCCGAGGTGAACCAACCCGGTTCACCGCAGGTTGAAAAGGTGGCAGACGCCGCCGTGGCCCAACTCGCCCAATGGGCAGGCATCGAAGACCTGGCAGAGCGGATCGAGGTACGCAGAACCTACGGTCCCGCTGATTTCGTGTCCAACGTGAACGCGTGGCGCGGATCTCTGCTTGGCCCCGGGCATACGCTCACGCAATCGGCTCTTTTCCGGCCGGGCGTGGACGACAGGGGAATAAAGGGGCTGTACTACGCGGGTTCATCCGTGCGGCCGGGAATCGGGGTACCCATGTGCCTCATCTCGTCCGAAGTAGTACGCGACGCAGTTCGGGGGACTGCGCCCGGGGGGAAATCTGCGGTGAACACTGCGGCCGGGTCTGATCCAGACCCGGCCGTGGGCCCACCATCCAGACCCGCTACACGTGCAGTCGATGCCGGGGAGGGCACCGACTGATGTACCTCGTGATGTTGCTCGTGTTCATCGGCTGTTACACCCTGATCGATCGCCGGTGGAACCTCTACTTCTGGTCCGGGGCTCCGCTGCGAGCGTGGCTCGTGTTGATCGTGGGCGTGCTGTTCTTCCTCGCCTGGGACGTGGTGGGCATCATCAACGGACTGTTCTGGCACGGCGAGAATTCGCTCACGCTGGGGATCTTCGTGGCGCCCGAATTGCCACTCGAGGAGGTCTTCTTCCTGGCTTTCCTCTGCTACCAGACCATGATCTACATTCTGGGAGCGCCCGTGCTCTGGCGCTGGTTGCGCTCGCGGTCCACCACATCGCGCGGTTCCTCGGGCGACGACGCCGCCGCGCGGCAAGGACGTCGCTCGCGGCCTTCCGCCCCGGACGGGACTATCGCCGGAGGCGGGCCGCGTGTGCGCAACGGGGGCAAGTCATGACGTACTGGGACGTGAACTTCATCTTCCTCGGCCTGGCGGCACTGGTGCTGCTTGTGGCCGTGGTGCTGCGCAAACCCGGCCGGCTCTTCTGGGGCGCGTTGGGCGCCTCGACCGTGCTGCTGTTCGTGCTCACTGCCGTGTTCGACAACCTGATGATCGCCGCGGGCATCATGACCTACACGGACCAGAACATCTCCGGTGTGCAAGTGGGCTTGGCGCCGCTCGAGGACTTCGCGTACCCCCTGGCCGGGGTGCTCTTGTTGCCGGGTCTGTGGTTACTGTTGGGCGGCTGGGTGGAATCTCGCAGGGCGTCCGGAAACGTGACCGATGGCTCTTCTGATGTTCGGCGGCCGGGCGCTGCCCCGTCCGGCCACACCTCGATCGACAACCCCCCGGGAGACGAGTGATTAGCAAACTGTTCTGGGCATCTCGGCCACTGAGCTGGGTCAACACCGCCTATCCGTTCACCGCGGCGGTGCTGCTGACCGGGGGACTGCCGTGGTGGCTCGTGGTGCTCGGAACCGTGTTCTTCCTGGTGCCCTACAACCTGGCGATGTACGGCATCAACGACGTGTTCGACTACGAATCCGACCTCCGCAATCCCCGTAAGGGAGGCGTGGAAGGCGCGGTCGTGGACAAGTCCGCGCGTCGTTCGGTGTTGTTGGCCTCGTGTCTGGTGCCAGCCCCGTTCGTGCTCGTGTTGGCGGGCTGGGCTGTCGCTACTGGCAACCTGCTGTCGATCGCGGTGCTCGCGGTGTCCCTGTTTGCCGTGGTGGCCTACTCGTGGGCGGGGCTGCGGTTCAAGGAGAAGCCGTTCCTGGATGCGGTGACCTCATCCACGCACTTCGTCTCACCGGCGGTCTATGGACTGGTGCTCGCGGGAGCCGATTTCACGCTGGGGCTGTGGGCGCTGTTGGCTGGGTTCTTCCTATGGGGCATGGCCTCGCAGATGTTCGGTGCCGTGCAGGATGTGGTCCCGGACCGTGATGGCGGCCTGGCCTCCGTGGCTACCGTGCTCGGTGCCCGGCCCACGGTGTGGGTCTCCGCGGCGTTGTACACCGGCGCTGGGCTGCTGATGCTCCTGACCGACTGGCCGGGCCAGCTGGCCGCGCTGCTCGCGGTGCCGTACCTGGTGAACGTGCTGCGCTTCCGCGCCGTGACCGATGCCGATTCCGGCCGGGCCAACGCCGGGTGGAAAACCTTCCTGTGGCTCAACTACCTCACCGGTTTCTTCGTGACCATGCTGCTCATCTGGTCGGTCGCGGTCCGATAGTCCTCGGCCACCTTGGCCAGCGCTGAAGCTGCTGGCCCTGGCTTTCGCGCCCGCAAGACGGAGCGCCGCCATTGCGTCCCGCCTGACTGCACGGTAGACCCGCCTACCGTGCAGTCAGGCGGGATTACTTGGTCCTGCCCCATGTCGTTCCCGTGGCCTTTCTCATCTCCCCCTCGAACCCGCCGGCGCCAGCTCTTGACGGCTCATAGGTTAAGTGGTTAATTAGTGAAGTAAGGAAGCAAATAACTAGAGGAGGTGTCATGACACCGAGACAAGATGGTCGCCCGATCTTCATGGTCCTGGCTGACCAGATTGCGGACGACATCCTCCAGGGCAATTACCCGGTGGACTCGGCTGTGCCCTCCACCAACGAGCTAGCGGCGTTCTACCGCATCAACCCCGCAACGGCAGGAAAAGCGCTGGGGCGGTTGGTCGACCAGGGAGTCCTGGTGCGGCGTCGTGGAATAGGAACGTTCGTGGATGCCAACGGTCC